>NZ_AUTI01000226.1:0-3839 GCF_000497995.1 Pseudoalteromonas sp. TB25 | reverse complement strand
TGTGGGGGCTCTGTGGCCTTGGAATATATTTTTACAATTATTAAATTCAGCTAGCTATTCACTATAAATAACGGTTGGAATAAGAGAGGAACTATATGGCATTTGTAGAAAAAAAGACCGAGAAATTAGTATTTAAAGAAGGTAGAGATGCTGCGCTTAAAGAGTACAAATCTAAACGTGGTTTTGGTACAAACCTAATTAGAACTGTGTTTTATTTTTAGTATTAGAATATTACAAAGTCTAAAGTAAAAAAACCGAAAGGACTAATAATGAAAGAAGAAACTACTAAAGAAGCAATAACAAAAATCGAACAAGAACTTCAACAGGCGGAAGACGAGCTTAGAAACTGGCAAGATTACGATTTCCGAAGAGAAGATGGCAGCATGAGACAGGACGCAATGCACGAAAAGCATGGTCGAGATGCTAAGCAAGAGGTAAATGTAGTGGTCAACTAGTTTTGGCCACAGTTATAGAGTCTTGGTATCTAACCTCAGATTCATTTGGCGCTAAACCGGCATTATAATGATGTGACCTAACGTTGTTATAATATCCGTGGATATAATCACTCACACTATACTTAGCTTCTTTAAAGTCTTCATATCCAACCTTTGGCATCCATTCCATTTTGGGGTTCTAGGGATTTTCCCCTCTAAAGTAACATAAATCGCCATACTCACCATATTTAAAGGCATACAAAGGTGGGTTACTTCTCCAAAGTATGGCAAATTATGAGGTTAACAACCCCTTAAACTTAATTTAATTCCTATGGCTATAAAAAACGAACTATCAATTCTTACCAAAGCTGAGCAGCTTGATCTATATTCTCCGCCGCTATTATCACTTGAACAACAACGATTGTATTTTACGCCAAACGAGATCGAGTTAACAGAGTTGAAAAGTATTCGCCTAAGGAACCACCGATGCTATTTCATTGCGTTATTAGGGTATTTTAAGTCTAAGCCTGTGATTCTTTCACCTAGCTTTAACCTCATCTTTGACGATATGCAGTTTATTTCAACGCAAGTTCAAGGAGGCAAAGGGATCAGGCCTTTCAGCATTAATAAGATGCAGCGTGACCGTATATATCAAAGAATACTGAGGTTATTAAACTATCAGAAATGGGACGAAAGTCTGCACTTTGCGCCGCTGTACGAACATCTTGTTATGGTCGGCAAAGCTTGGCTTGAGCCTCGTTATCTATTCGATGCAGCCGCTGAATATCTAGCAACGCATAGAATTGCCATCCCTAAATATACTGTCTTACAAAAGCTTATCAGTCGTGTTATCCAACAGGTCAAGAAGGCGTTAAATAATAAGCTTCGTATTCATGTTTCATCTGAACTACACGGATTTCTAAATACTATTATCGATGACAAAGATGGGCTCTCCTTAAGCCAGCTTCGAGCCGGTGCAAAAAGCGTTATGGTGACAGAGCTAAAAAAAGAACTGACGGTGTATCATCAGTTACAGCCTTATACAAGACAGATTGATAATGCTGTTAAGGGCTTAGCCTTATCGTCTAAAAACCAACAACACTTCGGTGAAATGGTGGATTATTATGGCAGTAAACTAAAACGCTTTAAGCGTCCACAGCAACACCTATGGTTGCTGTGTTTTCTGACTCAACGCATACGGCAAAGCCTAGAGCGATTGGCTGATGGGTTTATTCATCATATCCGTAAACAACAAGAAGCTGCGCATGCGTTTGCCCAACAGGCAGTGTTTGACTCATGGAGGTCAGCTGCAGACAATGTCACCAAAGCCGCAGAATTACTGCATCTGTTTGTTGATGACAGTATCGACGATAATCAACCATTTGCAACGGTTAGGCAACAAGCATTAAGTGTAATGAATAACCAAGATATAGAAACGCTATGCCTGTACTTAAAAAAGCAAAAACGCACGGTAGAAGAATATCAATGGCAATATTATGATGATCAAAACGGGTTAATTGAGCAGTTATTAAGGCCCGTGTTTCTATGTCTTGAATGCCAAGCAGGTAAAGGCTCAGAAGCATTAGTGACCCAGCTCAAAACCACAAAAACAGAACTATTAGCAGGTAATACATTGCAAACAATGGATAGTACACTTATCCAACAAAAACATCGTCCATGGTTAATTAACAAGGATGTTGTTCATCCACAGCGATACGAATGGTTGCTTTACCGTCAACTGGCTTCTCGGCTTAATGGTCGAATTTACTTATCAAACGTCACTAAATATCGTGCGCTAGAAGACGACTTAATTGCATCGTCAATACAGCCTGATCTATTGGCATCATCAACATTGGAAAAGCTAAAGCAGCCGATTCAGAAGCTACTGCAAGTAAAACAAATACGCTTAACAACATCCCTAGAAGATGTTGCTCGTCACATTGATAATGGTGATAACCGCAATGTGATCATGAAGAGCCGAAGTGGCACACGATGGCGACTGCCAGTTAAAGGCTCCCAATCACTTGTCAACAACCCTTTCTTTAAACAAATGATCCCCGTCAGTATTGCTGATGTGTTGCGTTATGTTGAACAAGAAACCAACTTTATGCAATGCTTCGCACACGTGCTGCCAATACAAAAACAAGTAGGCGCCAATCAGGATGATTTATTGGCTATTCTAATTGCGAATGCGACACATCGCGGCGTATATGGGATGGCACAAATATCTGATCGCAGTTATGAGCATCTAAGCACTATACAAGCTAATTATATTAGGCCTGAAACCTTGCAAGAGGCTAGTGATATCATCAATAACGCAGTAGCGGCACTCCCTATTTTCCGCCACTATCACATCCAAGAAGACGTCCTGCACGCCAGTACCGATGGGCAAAAATTTGAAACTCACCTTGAGACTTTTAAAACTCGCTACTCCTCGAAATACTTCGGCACCAACAAAGGTATTACGGCCATGACGTTAGTTGCCAATCATAGTGCGTTAAATGCCCGTATCATAGGATCTAATGAGCATGAGTCCCATTATATTTACGACTTACTACAATCTAATACTAGTGATCTTAAGCCAGATGTCCTCTCAACCGACACCCATGGTGTTAATCATGTTAATTATGCCTTATTGGATTTATGCGGTTATAGTTTTGCGCCTAGGTATGCTCAGTTCACCAGTGTGATCAATGACCTATTTAACGTAACTGAAAGCGACGACGGAAACACGCATCTGGCGCTGAAAAAGCCGATAAAAATGAATGTGATTGAAGAAGGCTGGCAGGATATTCAGCGTATTGTGTTATCCCTTCAAGAAAAACGCACAACACAGGCATTGCTAGTACGCAAATTATCTGGTTATCCATCTAGACACCCTATATTACAAGCATTAACGGAATATAATAGACTCATCAAAGCCCAATATTTACTTGATTATATTGATGATGCAAGTCTGCGCCAATATGTTCAACGAGCACTGAACCGAGGCGAAGCCTGGCATTTCCTCAGGCGAGCTATTGCATCGGTCAATCGTGACCAGTTCCGTGGAAAAAACGAATCAGAAATAGTCGTCTGGAACGAGTGTGCCCGTTTGACGGCAAATGCTATTATCTACTTTAACTCGATGATCCTAAGTCATCTATTACTGCACTTTGAAGAAGTTGGTGACGAGGAAAAAGCAGCAATAACTCGACAAGTATCACCCGTTGCATGGCAGAACATTAATCTGAGCGGCACTTATCAGTTCGCTAGTAACCGCAAACTACCTGATTTACAGGAAATAACTAGGCCTATTGTTGAAAATGAAGTCTAAAATGAAAGGTAACCCAGCTCCACAAGCCATTAACTGCGAGGGTTGTGGCGATTTATGTTACTTTAGAGGGGAAAATCCCTAGAACCCCA
>NZ_AUTI01000225.1:0-26009 GCF_000497995.1 Pseudoalteromonas sp. TB25 | reverse complement strand
TGCGCTTGGTATCTTTCCAGCCTCCTAACTTTGCCAGTTCCTGATACGCCCATGACATATTTGGAGCAGTTTCAGGCAATGGTGTTTTTATTCTCTTTAACCACAATAACTTCCATGCTTTGGGAGATAACAGTTGTTCACAACTTGGAGAATCAGGCTGCTCATTGGTGAACTTTAGTTGCAATATTCGCGTCGCAATAAAGCCATTAATCGTCACCAATCTTTCCATGTTATCTTGGCTTTGAAGGCGTAAACTTTCGATATCCGTACCATCACTTTTCCAGACTTTATGGTATTCCTCTACAAGCCAACGGTGCTCATAGTAGGTGATGATAGCTAAGGCGTCTTCTTTGCTGGTGACTGGTTCACTGGTTAATAGGTGCCAGCTTAAGCCATTCTTAGCGTTTCCTCGCTCTGTACAGCCGACATAGTAAACTGGGAGGGAGTGTCCTTTCTTATTGTAAGGCGCTTTGAGTGTCACTGGCGCATAGGTGATATCCAGTGTTGCGCTTCGGGCTTTTCTTCCTCCTTTTTGTGCAATGTGGATGTGTTTGGTGCCTGCACTCATCAGCTCGCTTGCAAACGCATAGAGCTTATCCTCACCTTCTTCAATATGACGACTTTGCATCGAGCGTACGACGAATCGTTGCTGCTCGGTCAGTTTATACTGCAAGTATTCGTAGATGTCCGCTTCGCGGTCACACACCGATATCACGTTCGCCATTTGTCCTTGCAGCCGCTCTGCCATCGCTCGTGACGCTGACTCCCACTTGTAACTTTCTTTTTCTTCGTAAGAAGTCGTCGCGTGTTTTTCTCTTTTTCCAATCGTGTTGATATCACGACTCCAGCGAGACTGTTCAATTAATCCCACAACTTGCTTTGTGTCTGGCGCAAACAGTAATACGCTATGAGCTAACAAGCCTCGTTGTTTTGCTCCTCGTCCGACATGACCCAAATCATCTCGAATGGAGGAATGTTTATAAATTAGTGTGGTCGTGTCTTCTAATGCGAGCAACAAGTTATGACTTTTTGCTTGTTCAACCGTGGCTTTAAAGCCTGACTCTGCTATAGCCGTTGCGCCAATATTCTCGTTGCGAATAAAGCGGTAGGCACCTTCCATATCGCCGGGGGATTGAGTGATGTTTACAAGTGGTTTTCCTGGTTCATTTGCAAGCGTTGATGCTAACTTTACCAGACGCGCTGTTCTTCTTGGATCACCTAAGTCCGATTTACCGAATTGTTGTTTTGCCCAATGAGTATGTTCGTTAATCATAATGTGCCCTCAAACAAGATTTGAAGATCTGATCATGACATTGAGATTTAGTTCAAAAAAATCCCCGCTAATTTCTTAGCAGGGATTTGTGTATAAGAGACAGCATTAAGCGCCTTTTTATCTTTAACAGGTGTGGAGCAACAATAAAGTTTCATACTAAACAGAGATAGAGGTGTTGTTTGTTTGTTAATCAAAGTAACTGATAATTAATAAAGTATCATACTGAATTGAGTGCTTACCTATATAAATAAAGCATTTAAATAATAAAGTGTCATACTAACAACCAGCTTTGTTCATAGTATTTGGTTAACTGAACAATTCAGCCGAAATACGCAATTTCTCTAGATTAACTAAACTGTGACTTACTAATATTTTGACGTCTATCCATAAGAGTTTTTCTAACAACCTTTAAAGATTCGATTGCATCATCAGTCATTCCAAGTTGGGTTGAAAGTAATATCGCATCGTTACGATCTATTATTTCATCAATGTTTTTCTTATTATGAAAAGCTTCAACAAATTCATTAAACTCCTCTGTTGTAACTTTCATGTATGGGATAGGTAAAGACTTAAACTCTGATGGAGTAAGCTCTAAGACTCCACCACCGTAATACCTACCTTGTACTTCTGAAAATGCCAAAGTTAAAGAGTTATAAAATGAAAAAATCAAAGAGCGAATATCATATCCTTCTTTCATCTTAATTCTATATGATGAGTCTGTTACGAGGGCGTCAGCATCATTGTAGATAAATTTGGGGTAGTCATGGCACCTTTTAAAGAAAAAACCGTCAGATACCCAAGCACCCGGCACCTCATACCATTTATTCCTAAGAGTGCACTTATAGCGCTCATCAATTTTTCTTTGTTTTCCTATACTGATATAGTTTTTATGCTTTTGGTTTGTTAAATCAGCTTGCGACAAATCCAAAAAATGTGTCGGTTTATCCTGATCAATCAAACTTTTAAATTTATCTTTACTAAGACTCACACACCCATTAACAAAAATCCCTTTCTGTACAATAGGTTTTGATAAACTTTCTAACTCAAACTCATCTACTACTGACTTACTTACGATAAAGTAGTCATTTGCAGCAGTAACAATTCCAGGAATAGTTTCACAATAAGAAATTATTGGAGGTAATTTTTTCTTAAGGCTCACTACACTGTTTATTTGCTTTTCCATCAATGGATAAGCACTCCATTTTAATTTCATAGCTTCAAGCGAACGCTTTCTTGTAAGCTTAAATCTATTATTTATTAAACAATTGGAGTCATGTATTGTTGTAAAATATAATCCCTCATCTTTACTTTTCTTATACAAGAAAAGAATTACGGTGTCCTGTTCAATGTTTGGAAATACATTCTTAGAAAACGTAAAAATTTCAATTCGTTGAAATAACCTTAGTAGTGCTCTTTGAATTTTTTCACCAAACTTTACTTTCAACAGTTCTGCTGGTAGAACAAATGCTAAAGTTCCATCGGAGCAAAGTCTTTCCACTCCATCACATAAAAATGAAGTCCATATGTTATGAATTTCAGTACCAAAATCACCATTCTTGGCATGTATTTTTTTACAACTCTCTTTCTGACTTTCACTTAAAAGCTTTTTGGAAATATAAGGCGGATTACCAATAACTAAATCATATCTCTTGTCCGTATTCATACTCCAATTTAAGTAGTCTGCGTTAGTGACAGTATATTCGCCGTGAAGCGAGCCCGATAGTTTCTTAATTTTTTCTATTGCACAAGCATCAAGATCAATTGCATCAATATGTATACTTTTGTCAGAGAAGTGTTTACTTATAGCCTTCAGAAAAGCCCCATCTCCACAGCTAGGCTCTAGAATTTCTAGGTGTTTTTTTTCCTTTACGCATTTATTTCGTATATATCCAGCCATAAAAGATGCAAGATTATCAGGCGTATAATATGAACCACTTTTTTTACTCATTTAAATAGTTTCATTCCATCAGACAACGCTACTGTCTACTTTAGGTATGCCAAAGATTGATAATAATTGATAGGTTAATTTATTTAGGTGCTTTTGTCTGCAGCTAAATAAATTAATTGACTCTAACTTTAATAAAGTATTATTACTCACAAGCCCATGAAAAGTAATTTTCATATTCGTTAACTAGTTCAACTATAGCCTCTAAAATAGAAAGTCTTGATTCTGAAGTTTTAGGTATCTTCGACAATAACTTTTCCAACTTCTGTTTTTGGGCTCTTAACTTCCTCGCTTTCCACAGATATTCATGCCTAATTAGACCAAGGTTTAATTCTTTAACTAAAAAACAACCAAGATCTGATTTTGCATTTATGCTCCCTTTAGAGTCTCTATAAAGGTGCTCATCATAACTTTCATCACAGGGATCAATAAAGCCTAGCATGCCATTATTAGGGATATTTGCATCATCCGAAATCCATTTATTCGACTTAGCAATATTACAAAAACGACAACTATATACTAAATTTTTGTATTCCAACTCTAAATCTGGAAATTTAGATTTTGGCGCAAAATGATCTATATGAAATGTCGATTTATCTTGAAACTTATCGTTGTCATCACAATAACCACAAGAACCATTAAAATCTCTTCTCAGCTCAATGCGGTAGTCGCGGTAGTGACCTTTTCTTTCAACCGAACTTCTCGTAGGATGTATTCCCCTAACCTTAAGCATTTTAAGGGTTCACTCCTAAATTAGTTTCAATTTCGTTAATTAATTTATCAGTTGAACTCATTAATTCATCAAATTTATTTAATGCTAGCTTTTTTACTTCTGTTGGAGTCTTATTTTCTGCAGATAACAAGGATTCAAGCATATCATCTAGTTCAATTAACCTATCAGTTTCCTGGCTACTAAGTCCTTTTTTAGATAACTTACTTTTCAGTTCAGTATGCTCTTGTTTAACCGCTTCAAACCTTCTGTAATAAGCACTTACTTGGTCTGCAACTTTCTTAAAGAGGTTCCTCTCAGAATTATGCTCTAAACTATCCTCTTTAACATATATCCTATTCACATCAAAAGAGTTTAGAATTGCGTCCTCTTCATGTGATGTTCTTAGAAAACATGGAAAGTTATGTCGAACTTTTTGAACTGCATTTAGAAGCTGCTCTCCATTATAACTAATAACTGCGGATTCATTTAGTGCAAAATCAGAAATTATTGCATCAACTTTGAGTTCCAAAATTTCAGCAACCATATCATCTAAGTTAGTATTAGGTTCCAACAAGTATATTTTATCAAACAAATCAGATAGCTCAGCATCTGCTTGAAAATCTGCTAACTGATCTTTTTCCTCATCTATGTACAAAATGCTTATTGTATTACCTTCCATAGTTATTTCTCCGCTATAAGTAAATCAACTCTTAATTTAAAGCCTGGTTCTCCAGCATCTTTTATAACAACTTTGCCACCATATTCATCTACAATAGTCTTCAATATCCACATACCAATACCAGTACCATCACCATTATCATTATCATCCATTGAAGACTTAGTAGACTCACCATAAATGAATATATCCTCTGGTTTTCTAAAGCTCTTTGAAAGACCAGGACCAGAATCAGCATATTCGACAGTAATGAATTTTCCATAGGAATTGGACACATTTAGAGAAATTATTCTTTCTCCTGGCCATGGTTTCCTGGGGTTCGTCAATACTTCTACGGAGTTAACAATAAGATTAAAGAAAATACTATCTAAATCTATTTCATGAGCTAGAATTTCAGCATCTATATCATCACATTTAATTTCTAACTTTGTTTTTTTTGCGTCTAAATAGCCCTCCCAATGCATTTTTAATTCATCGAAGTATTCTTTTATATTAATATGACGTCTACGTCGTTTTTTTGATTTAACAGAAGTAAGGGCAAAATCAACCCAATATGAAACTTTTTGATCCTCTCTTTTCCATCTATCCAACATCTTATAAGGATTAAGACCTTCGGAAATGCCTAATAATTTAGTTTCATCAATAACTCTATTCAGTGCACCTTCCATCCTTTTAGATCTATTTTTCATACCCGCTTGTATTTGTTTCAGCTCGTGGGTAAAAGAAACTAATACTGTTCCCAACGTTGCTAGTCCCCTCAACAATTGATTTTCATCTTTAAGCTCTTTCTTTTCTTCCTTATTAATTTCAATTGCTTGAACCATATCTAGCACTTGCTCAGCAGACACTCCTTGACCTTTTGTTGACTTCGCCTGAGAGGCTGCTTTTTCACCCTTTTGTTTTTTTTCTTCTTCTGGGTTATCAAGCCTAAATGCCCGTTCCAAATAGTGAAAAATAATGCTCCTATCTCTTTCAAATTCATTAATAATAGATGAGACTAAATCTTTAAATAATCTGAATGCTCTAGGGTTAGAAATTCCTTCTCTGTTAGATTGATCTGATAATAAAGGGTTTGTTTCTTTAGATATGCTTATCGTTCCCGCAAGATTTTGAGGGTTAACTCTCCACCCCCCTATGCGTGTAACAGCAGCTGGACTTTTAGAAACTCTTTGACCTAGCAGTAACCAATCAAATGCATGAGATTCTGGTTCTCCATACGGCCTAACCCTAAAATTATCTCTATATAGTCTTAATCCCCCTGAATTTTCTAACCAATTTCTCCGTGTTTGTACATCAAAGTTTTTGTAAGGAAATCTTTTTAAGTTATCTTTATTAGGTAAACTTAATTTAAAATAAAATAAGTTAAGTGAGAACGAGCCTAATGCTAAGTAATCATCTAACATACTCTCATCATCAATTTTTAATAACTCTCCTATTGTTTTATCATACTCAAAAAAACCTTTGTCAATATCTGTTTTTGTGTAACCTTTTTCCTTCATTTGCTCAAAATTATATAAAGTTGGAGTCACCAGTGAAGCATCAAACTCTTGTCTACTAATCGTAATTGATACAGAGCCATTTTCATTAACGGTTGCTTTAATAGCATAATCACTCTCATCAGGTATATTTCGAGCAATCCAATTTTCATTACCACTTTCTAACCGTGTATCATGCAAATAAATATTAAAATCTTTTTGTTCTTTAGGAGGAATTAATGACGATAGTGACCTTTGCAAATTTTTAACCTCTCTACCAGTCCAGAGATCGCGCATAAAGCTAATCTTAATGCTTGTTCCCTTTGAGAAATCAATTTTATGCATAGCCTCTTTATCATTAGGCTCATGAGTTGGAAGCAACTCGGCTATTTCAAACTGCTCAAAAAGATCATTTGGAGTACCACTAATGTCATTCAGCTCAGCGGTTACATCTCCAAGAACTTTGCCTTTTCCTTCAAAATCTGACCAATTTGCACGCCAGTGTATAAAATTATCTTCTGAAAAAGAAAATAAATCACATTGATTACCAAGTCTATCTAGTGCAAATCGACCAATTCCTTTAGCCCCATTAACAATTCGATTGCCAGGTGACTTTGACCTAGACTCTTTGTTATCAGTACCAATTACCATCCAATTTTGTTTAATAGTCTCACTGTTCATACCATGGCCATTATCAATGATCCACAGGTCGACAATATTATTCAAAGTCTCTTTAAGTTTCGATTCTTGATTTTTATCCAGTGCATTTAATACATAAAAACTTTCTTTTTCATGGTAGTAACTTAAGAGAGAGGATTGAATATATTCATTTAACTGCCAGAAAAATTTTGAGGATATTTCAACAGGGACTTCTTTGAATACAGGTAATATTAATAAGATGCAACTAGTTGCATCTGCATCATATGTATTTTTTACGAGTTCAGTTATCGCACCTTCCACAGAAGCAACATTCTCCCTACCGATTAATCTTGCAGCTCTTGCTGAAACTTCAAATGGAATTTTAGCCATTTATTTTCCTTAAAATTTACTTGTTAAAATTTTTATAAACCTAAACGCCCATTTAGCAATATCTTCTTCTGTTAAACTGACCTCTCTCTTAGACTTTTGGTGCATCACACTTAAATGTCCACCCTTGCCAACTAATTTATCTAACTACCTTCGAGGGCAAAATTATGAAGTTTTTAACAAAAAACTCTTCAATTTGACTGATAATAAGACTAACTTCTAACAATTTAATCACTTTTGTTGATAAAGTCCGTGGTCTGGTCTAATTCTATCGGAGACTTAATTTTGAGACAATAATGTCAATAAATTAAGGGATATTACTTTATTTAATTAACAAACTTAAGAAGCGTTCAGCCCACTTATTTACAGCGTCCTCAACTAATCTACCTTCATTTTTAGACTGCTGGTGTGACACGCTTTTGTGATTACCTTCACCAACTAATTCATCAAAATACTTTTTTGGCCAACTAAATTGATTGCTTAGTAATCGCCTTTCTATTTCTGGTATAAAATCTCTTAGTAAACCTATTGGTTGTAATGCTCTAGCTGAAATTACTTTTGTAGCAATCGAGGCTCTACCATCTGAAGTATCTACCTCTAACAAAAAATAGCCTTCGGTTTGATGTTCAACTCGCACGATAGCCATACATCTTGGTGACCAGTCACTCATTAGGTGGCTCTTACTACGACCTATTTCTGGCAACTTGCGAACAACTGGCTTGCTTTGTTTAACACCGTGCTCTTTTTCTAATACTTCGAGCATTTTAAAGAAACTATCAAACTTATTGAGGTATAAGTGAGCGTTGTCGGTTTGACCATCTAAACCATCAACGGTGGCTCTGGGTATGTCGCCACGAGAGTTTGAATCATCTGTGCTTACCTCTGGTGATAATCTACTAGGTTTTTCTTCATCTTCTTTACCACCTGATTTAGCTTTGGCTTTAGCATAGACTTTTCGAGTGCGAGGAGAGTAATTGAAATTAATTAGTGTAGCATCACAGAATATTAAAGCTGATTCGTTATCTGAGCTACCATCACTCTCTTCGTCTATTTCTCGCTGTGTAGGTAATTGAGGATAAGTGCCACCTGTGCCTTTGCTAGAACTAGGTGTGTTCTCAGTAAAGTTTGGATGAAAGTAACCAATATCTGCAATGTCTGGAAACGACAAGTTTTCTAGCGCTTCAATACGATTAATAAACCAAATATTTTCATCCGGTGATTTCCAGCCTCGTGCGGCGATTTTTACGCCCTTCAATTGAGGTGGATCAAACCTAAATGTCCAACGTTCAAACCTGTCTGTTCTTATAAGCTCTTGTGAGAAATACCTATAAATACTTTCAAACGAATCCTTTACATCACTGTCTAGCAATATCCAAGCAAGCAGATATCTAAACCCTTCATTATCAAATAATACTTTTGGGCAATTTGTTGTAGGCAAAGCGTTGATTAATACATCAAGTGGAAACTCTTCATCATCACTTGATGGATTGTATTCAACGTCAAATTCAAAATCGAGAGCATTGTTAACCAGCGCTGCGTTAGCAAAATAGTTATTAGTAAAAAATAGTGCACGGGCGAGCTCCAATTGTGGGAGATAAATAGTTTTATCTTCACTTTCAAACATAAAGCAATTTTGAGATTGCTCATCACCAGCTTTGAATTTAACTAAACCACAATCTTTAACAGTAGCCATTTGCCAAAGTGCATTATCAGGTAAGGTAAATTCAAGTGGGAAGCCAGGAGGAATGGCTGCAGTAGTCTGATTTAATACGACTTGCCTGCTTAAATATGGGAGTTGGCTAAATTTAAGAGCTTGACGGGTGGAATTCTCAATACGAACTCCAATATCCCATGTTAGACGGTCGCTGTATTTAAACAGGTTACCCATAGCCTGTATTCTGGCATTGTCTGGTAGTTTTTTAAATCGATCAACTTGCTTCATACTTTACTGCATATCCTAACAGTTGCGACACAATTGGTCGGGTTCTTTCCTTGCTTAATCCTGCTATACGCTCAATTCGCCATGCTTTCAATTGCTCGTATTTTTTTAAACTATCAATGCAAGCTAATGCAATTCTACGACATTGATACTCTTCTATACTTTCACAATATTTTTCAAAAAACAATTTACATAACGGTAACTTTTCTAAATGTTTGATCTGAGACAAAGGGATACTTGCATGGGTAACCAACCAGGTTACTGTATGGCGGTCTGAATCAAGCTGAGTTTCTACTTTATTCATCAATAAAATAAGTTGTTTTGCATACTTTTTGTCTCTGCTGGGCCAATCGACTTTGCTTATTTTAGCAATACTTGGGCGCACTGAGCCTTGATTAAATTGCATTAGCCATTGCTTATCATGCCGATATAACCATATATATAAGCCTGCAAAACCTTGGCTTCTCGCGCCTTTAACGCCAAATTTAGCGACAACGTGTTGCCATTCTGTGCGACGTATTTGATCTACTATTACCGGCTCAATGTGCGCAGGCACATCATCATAATGCGATTGTGGTAGTTGTGAGACTTCAAAGAGTATTTTCGCTAGTTCCAGTTGTTGCTCATAGCACGCTTGCCATACTACTAAGTGCTGAAGATAACTAAACGATTTTCTGTGTTTTCTAAACAAACACCTTAACCAATTGTTCTCATCTGCTTTATTAATATTGAGCGAAAAACTCGCTAAGGTATGAGCTCCCCAGTAGCCTAAAACTAAGTTTGCAATTAGATTATGTTCAACATGCTTTCCCCTAACAAAGCCTAACTGCTTAGCTAATTGATGATAAAAACAACTCCATTGCAACGAGTGAATACGCTGTTCAGGCAAGTTCAGTAATTGCTGAGCATACGCTGCAAGCATTGCAACTTTATTGGTTGTAAGCCGTGGGCTTGAGTGTAAAAGCACATGAGGGCTAAGTGCGATAAATTGATGCCTGTGTACTTCGCTAATCAACACAGGGGTTCTTATAAGATACATTCCGTGCTCGGAACAAGCCGATAAGCCAGGAAGCTGCCATCGCCTTGCCCAAAACGCCTCTCCATATTGTTTTACTTGTGCCCCTACGCATAACGGGCAATATCGCAAGTAGTGAGGACTTTTAACTTTGGATGCAGCCTTACCTAGCTGTACTTCTGCAGAATGTCTGCAATCAGAGAGTAACTCATGCTTAGCGTGTTCGGTAATGTCTGGGTGAACAAAAGATGAATATAATGGAAATAGTGTGTGGGCTTGTAATAGCTTGTGTGGCGTTAAATTAGCATTACCTTGATAATGTATAGAGATCTGCGATAAATGTCCTTGAAACGCAACTGAGGCGATTATTTTACGGTTTTGAAATACATCATCAAGTAATTGCTTGGGAGAGGTTATGCCTGAATGTACACCGTATCTTGCAATAACGCTATAAAGCAGCTCATCTGGATAAGGCACTGGTAAGCACGCCATGCTACACGCTTTGCTTAAGCCAAGCGGTTATATCAAAAATATTTCCTTGTTGCTTGTAGCGCTGATAAAGCTCAGTTGATTGCTTTTTGTGTTGAGAGTAACCAAACCGTAAATCGTTGCTTGATAGTGTATGCCAATCTTTAAGTTTGATTAGCTTTGGTTTTTCTTTGGACTCTTCAATTTCGTCTGGCGTTTGCTCATACCACTCAAGTACGAGTGGAATAAGCCCTCTTACCTGTAAGTTTGGGTGGTCTTTAACTGCTTTTTGAACTAATGGTACCAACAACTCTGAGTCGCACCCCATCCCGAGCAGGAGATTGTAAAGCCTCATTGCCTCTGAATCACTGGCGAAAGGTAGTGAGTCTAGCTTAGTAGCTTCAACTTCAGAGATCTGCTTACTGAGCTCTAACAATCGTTTATCTATTTCTCTAAATTGTAAGTCTGAGTATTTTGCAATACTACCTGCTTTACCAGATTTAAGCGCTTCAATCATCGGATGAATAGGCTGTAATTCTGATTCATACACTTTCACAAATAGTTTTGATGATATGCGTTCAACACCCGTGATAATGGCGCGTAGCTGCGCAAGTACAAATAACTTAACCACAATGTCCAACACACCTTGGGATAACTCAAACCACGTATTTCGGATCTCTTCGGTGAGCGGTTCATCGCGGTGAATAAGCCACTGGTACTGCCAAAGCTTATCAGTCAATAATCGCCACTCTGTGGGCTTTGGCTTCCCCGTTTCCTTATCAATTCTATTTTTGTACTGCGGTAAAGGCTCCCAAACCATAGATCCAATTCCAGTACTGCGCCTTGCAGATTGCAACTCTAGTTCGAATATCGGCCGAGCTTTAGGGGTACCAACTAAAATCACCGGCACACCAATAATATTCACTAGTGCTACAAAGAACTCGAGCATCCGCTCTTGTCCTTCTTGTTGCTTACGTCCTAAGCGCTGAATTTCATCAATCACTAACACGCCAATAGCATATTGGTTGGCTACCTGCCCCATAAATGATAACAGTACCTCTGTACTATGACGTTTGCGACCGTACCTTTCAGTAAGGTCAGTATGAAGGTGCTTATCTACCTCTTGGAAGAAGTTTAAACATAAGCTCTTTAAAGACCCATCAACTGGGCACTCAATACGCAAATAGGTTAGCTGGTAAGTATTATATTGCTCGTGATAAATCGTTTGTGGGTAGGTGGCTAATATCCGTAATACACTGGAACTTTTACCGCATCCAGAACAACCTATTAGCGATAAACAACGCGCAGTCGATGGAGCTTCAGCGAAACGAAAGCTATTGATATCTCCTGTCATCATTCGTTCGTAGCCATTTTGCAAATGTTGTTGCAGCTGACCAGTCGCGATGTTTCTGGCAACATAGCCACCACGGATCATTAGAGCTATTTTTTCTTCGAGTGCCACATGTATAGATAACGGCTGAAAAAAGTCATCAAGTAAGCCACATAGCTCATGTGCTCGTTGCCTGGCATCTAAATAACCGGCTGCTGGGTCGTATTTAACCTTACCTTCTAGCTTAATTTTAAGCTCATTGATTTTGCTAACTTTTGGTAGTGCCTCAATAAACGGGTTACTTTTGTAACGCTCAATGTCAGATTCCTGATAAACGGCTCTGAAGATGTTATGTGATAAATTCATACGTCGTCATCTTCCTTAAACAGCTGCTCCGAAAAGTCAGGAAAATCCAAATCCTCATCCGGCTCTGAGAGGTAATGTACTTGAGCTGATTTACTGGTATCAATCTCAACTGGCTTATAAGCTCGTGTTTTGCGTTCTTTGGCCTTTTCATCAGCTCGATTATCACGGATATTGCGTATTCGTTCAGCATCTGACAAACCAGTTTGTTTTGGTGCTATTTTTTCTGCTTGTTTAACAACACCTATTACTTGCCGCTCCAAAACGCGCTTGCGTTCATCGGCAATTAGCTTTGCATCTGCCTGAGTTTGCTTTAGTTCATCACTTTGTTGCCATACATCCCAGAAACTAGCTCCAGAAAACTGCCTTGAGCGTGTTGCTAATTGGCAGGCAAAGTAGCTGTTGCTTTTAGAGTCAGGGTATATGTATATGTAATCTGCTGTTGCTAAATCATATGCTACGTCCACTTTTTCAGGTCGCTTAACTTCCTTACTTCGGTGCATCCAACCAAGCTTTAAGAGCTCAGTACTGGTGTAATACAGGCCAAAAATGCAAGCTCCCGATTCTGATATCGTTGCGCGTGTTCGCGGCATGAGCGCCACACGTAGATGTTCTGCTTCAGGCTTTTTTAATCGACCGGTACGATGTTGTAAGCCCCAATTCCATAATGCTAGAGGGTTATTTGGTAAATCGGTTGGCATATCAGCTGCTTTATCATAGCCTTTAATTACGTGATATTGGTTGTGGTACAGCACTGACGCTAAAATAATTTTAGTGAACTCTTGAATCGTAAGCTTAGCGTCTAAGCGATAATCTCTGTCGCCTTGCTTTTTGATTTTGGTTCCTGTGACAACACCCGGTGAAAAAGGCTTAAACACTGCTTGAAAAGTGTTAAAAGAACGCTCAACAACACCTTTCGCCTCACTTCTAAATGGCGATGTATTTTCAATACGCACCCCAAATCCTTTATCTAGGCATTCAATCTGATGCCCCATTAATTCACCTCTATCCGCTAAAAGTGCGGAAGGTAAGCCAATGCATGGCCATTCTTCTGGGGTTATATCAAAGCCAAACTTACGACAATATTCAGCTTTATCAGTAGAAGCCATATGTAGAGCTTGGATTGCTGCTGCATACGATGGGTTTTCAAAGCCGATATAAAAGCCTGCCACCATACGGCTAAATACATCAATGACCATATAAATGATTGGACGGCCAACAATATTGCTTCTTTCAGTATCTGATACCAAATAAATGTCAGCTATTGTCGCATCAATCTCGTAACGCATACCTGGCCCCAAAACATCTGCTGCTGCAGTACCAGTAAGCGGCCGTATATCTTTCTTATTTTTAATTTCGCCAGCCTGTGTTTCAATCTTATCAACTTGGCGGTATTCACGTTTAAAAAAGTGCTCCATTTGCCTAAGCGTCGGCAATTCTTCTTCAGGTAATTCAGGAAAATATTGCTCGTATATGTCTTTAAGGCGATTGTGTGCGTACCTAAATGATTTACTTTTGTCAGTTAATACATGACGCTCAATGGCAATACGAAAGAGCTTCTCAGTAAAGTCATCAATTAAAGCGCCAGTACCAGTCATATACTTTCGAGGTCGACCTAGTTTCGTAGTCGTTGCGCGGCGCTTTTGTCCTTTTCCACCTGAGTTTTTATAGTCAGGTAACAATGCGTTCGGGATCTGACCACGCTGCCAGTACCTGCGAGCAAAGCGGTAAATAGATTGCTTGGTTTTACCTGTGTCAGCTACTATTTGATTAACTACTCTGCCACGAGCTTTTGATTCGTAGCAATCTTCAAGCTCTATCAGGGGTTTAATTGCTGCATAGTTTTCATCACGCTTTATCTGAGCGGTAGAACCTGGCTCAGGAATAACTGTGAAAATATCACGATATGGGTCATTCGAACGTTTGATTACTTCATCTTGAAACCCTTGTTCTAGTTCAGCTATTTCGACAAACTCAGGAAAGGCCTTATCATCATTTACTTTTATCCAAAGTACGTAGTAATCAAACACCATTAAAATACGGTACAAAGTTTGTTCGTATTGTAATACTTCATTGATTTGAAACACGCAACACCTCTTTAATCTGATCAACATCACCTAAATTAAGTTGCCCAACTTGAAGCTTTTGAACTGGCGTAAAAATATCAAAGGTAAAATACCTATCTGCCATTAA
This sequence comes from Pseudoalteromonas sp. TB25, assembly GCF_000497995.1. Taxonomy (NCBI): domain Bacteria; kingdom Pseudomonadati; phylum Pseudomonadota; class Gammaproteobacteria; order Alteromonadales; family Pseudoalteromonadaceae; genus Pseudoalteromonas; species Pseudoalteromonas sp. TB25. The sequence goes on along the minus strand of NZ_AUTI01000225.1, from coordinate 11,594 downwards.
GCAGCGTATTTCATAGAGTGACTCTCCTAAATCTAGTTCGTAGGCCGAATCAATCTCCTTACACGTGTTTATAAGAGTTTTGGTTGGATGTTTAGCGAAATAGTCCGCATAAAATCGAGCTTGCTCAATAGCTGATTCGGGTGTTTCTTTATGCGCCCCCTGCATTGAGTAAATCCATTCTATATTAATTTTCACTACGCGCGGGATTTCGGCCTCAGTTACTATTTGCCAAGGGATCTTTTTTTCATGCCAATAACGGCGTTCTAGTTCAAGAATCTCTATTTTTCGCAGCTCTTCAAACGAATTCATATACTTAGCTTGTAACGCAAAATAGGGGAGATCACGGGAGCTGGTTTCAACAAGAAAGTCACTTGATAAATATTGCTCTAAACCGCGCAAGTTCGGGTGCTTAATACCTGCCGCTTCTGCAAGCTCTTTAGTAACATCACGATCAAGCGGAAATTGTTCCTTTACTTGCAGCACATCTGACCGCCATTCAAGCAAGTAAAACATAGAAAGTTCGAGGTCAGATAATAAATGGTGTGTTCGCTTGGACTTATAACCAAAAACACGGTGCACACGACCGTCGGATGGTACATCGTAAACGGTTAACCAAGGTTTATAATCTTGATATTCTCCTAAGCCACGCCCTTCTTTAATCCATTTACTATATTGGGCTTCAGTATGACCAATCTTCCTAGACATAATATACCGCTATAACTGATTCAAATTTGAGCATAGCTAGAGTCGAAGTGTGATGCAACCTTATTAATTCTATCCCTCTATCTAAACAGAAACTAACAGCTTGCAAAATCGACTTTGTAACCTCAGTATATATTTTGTGCAATGTTGCACTTGAAAAGTAAGGAAAAAATAATGAACGATTGGGATTATGTAAATTTTAGCGAAGACCATGAAATGGATTACCATTTAGGATTAGTAAATAAATCAAAGTCTCACGCTAATCGAGCATTTTTAAGAGAGAATACACAATGGACTGCAAAAAATGGATTAGATAAGAAAATTATTACACATACTGAATTTAAGCCATATGTTATAGCCGACAAGATTAATCTAGAAGACCCTAGATAAACATAGCTTTATCGCAGGATCTCTCGCGAAATAAAAACGTAAAAAGTTAAGAATTTAAGGCCGACATATATTGTCGGCTTTAAATTACTTATCAGAATTAAACTTTATTGTTTGGGATGGTACTTTATTGTATGGGGTGAAACTTTATTGTTTTCCCACAACAGGTAATTACCAACCTATTGATTTTACTCAACAGTAACTGATTTAGCTAAATTACGTGGTTGGTCAACGTCGGTACCTTTAATTACTGCTACGTAGTACGACAGTAACTGTAATGGCAGTGTGTAAACAATTGGCGCAATAATGTCGTCAGTGTGGTTTACGTTGATAACACGCATTGTGTCGTCTGACTCAAAGTGTGAATCTTTATCTGCGAATACGTAAATAATGCCGCCACGTGCACGTACTTCTTCTACGTTTGATTTAAGCTTTTCTAATAGCTCATTGTTTGGTGCTACAACAATAATTGGCATGTCGGCATCTATAAGCGCAAGTGGCCCATGTTTTAGCTCGCCCGCTGCGTAGGCTTCTGCGTGAATGTACGAAATCTCTTTAAGCTTAAGCGCACCTTCCATTGCGATTGGATATTGTGAGCCACGACCTAAAAACAGTGAGTGATGCTTGTCGGCAAATTCTTCTGCAAGGTCTGCAATGCCATCTGCAAGCAGTAATGTTTCTTCAAGCTTAGCAGGTAGTACTTTTATAGCATTAACAATAGCACTTTGATCAAGCTGTTTTTCTTGAGCTATAGACGCAGTAAGCATTAACAAACCAACTAATTGCGTTGTAAATGCTTTAGTAGAAGCCACGCCTATTTCAGCGCCAGCTTTAGTCATAAAGGCTAGGTCTGATTCGCGTACAAGCGATGAACCAGGTACGTTACAAATGGTCATTGAGGCCATGTAACCTTGCTCTTTAGCTAGGCGTAATGCAGCTAGCGTATCGGCAGTTTCACCCGATTGAGAAATAGTAACAAGTAAGCTATTTTCATGAACAAACGACTGACGGTATCTAAATTCAGAAGCTATTTCTACATTACAGCTAACGCCTGCAAATTGCTCAAGCCAATAACGTGCAACCATACCTGAATGGTAAGACGTACCACAGGCAATAATTTGCACGTGTTTTACGTCTTTAAATATTTGCTGAGCGCTTTCGCCAAAGGCATCAATTGCTACGCGGTCGTCGTTTAAACGCCCTTCAAGGGTATTACGTACCGCAAGTGGTTGCTCGTAGATTTCTTTTAGCATGTAGTGGCGGTAGTCGCCTTTGCCTGATGCATCTTGTGTAATGTTTGACTCAATCACTTCACGCTCTACAGCGTCGCCATTTTCATCAAAAATTTCTACTGTGTCACGTGTAATACGCGCTACATCGCCTTCTTCTAAAAAGATGAAGCTACGAGTAACAGGTAATAGTGCTAACTGATCAGAAGCTATAAAGTTTTCGCCAAGGCCTAAACCAATAACAAGAGGGCTACCTGAGCGCGCTACAATGATTTCGTTGTCGTTCGCTTTATCAAATACAACTGTACCAAAAGCGCCTTCAAACTGTTTAACAGCAGCTTGTACTGCTGTAAGTAAACTAGTTTGCTGCTTACGAAGCTTATGAATTAAGTGCACCATTACTTCGGTATCGGTTTCAGATAGAAACTCGTAGCCTTCTTCTTTAAGCGATGCGCGTAAGCTTGCGTGGTTTTCAATAATACCGTTGTGCACAAGTGCTAACTGGTTGTTTGATACATGTGGGTGTGCATTTGCTTCTGTAACGCTACCATGTGTTGCCCAGCGCGTATGTGCAATACCTGTATGACCGCTAACACCTGCTTTTTCTAGAGCTGCTTCTACGTTAACTACTTTACCTACTGCTTTTACAGTATTTAGCGTAGAGCCTTCTAGTAGTGCTACACCGGCAGAGTCGTAGCCACGGTATTCAAGTCGCTTCAGCCCTTCAATCAGTATTCTATTTACTGGACGTTCTGCAACTGCCCCAACTATTCCACACATAATCTCTCCAATAATCTTGTATATTTACCACTTTGTGGCTACTCAATAAATTCAGCGCAAATTAGTTTTACACCACACGCCTCAATTGCTTTGCGCTTTTCATCTGCTAAGCCATTGTCGGTTATTAATGTGGTTACTATTTTCCACGGTAATTCTAAATTTGGTATTTTTCGGCCAATCTTATCTGATTCAACCATTACAATTACTTCACGAGCCGCTTTTGCCATTACTTGGCTCAAACCAACTAACTCATTAAAGGTTGTTGTGCCACGTTTTACATCTATACCATCCGCACCAATAAAGAGCTGATCAAAGTCGTAAGAGCATAATACGTTTTCGGCAACTTGCCCCTGAAACGACTCAGAATGCGGATCCCACGTCCCACCGGTCATCAAAAGTGTTGGCTCGTTCTCAAGTGCTAATAAACGACTCGCTACTTTAATTGCGTTTGTCATTACAACTAGCCCACGCTTATCAGCAAGCTCGGGGATCATCGCAGCAGTAGTACGCCCGCTATCAATAATAATGCGGTTATGATCTTTTATAAGTTTTGCTGCAGCCTTAGCTATTGCGACTTTGCGCTTTGAATCTATTTCATCGCTAACAATTTCTTTAGGCAGAGCAATAGCACCGCCGTAACGGCGCAGCAATAAGCCACTTTTTTCAAGCGCGGTTAAATCTTTTCGAATGGTTACTTCAGATGTTTGAAACTGCTGTGCTAACTTTTCAACGGCTACTTCACCTAATTCATTAACTTGAACCAGTATATTGTGACGACGCTGCTGTGTGTTTCGTTTAGTCATAAAGCTCGTGAATTAAGTTTCATTTCGAAAGTTATGCGATTTTAAACGAAACAACCTAAATGGCAAGTGAATGAGTAAAAAAAGCGCAATGTGCGCTTTTTAATTTAACAGCATGTAGATGTGGTGAAACATTCTAACTTGCTCAGTGAGCTAGAAACTAGATTACTGAGCACGCTATTATTTTTTAGTTCAAATAAGGATATATTAAAAACTCACTACCTAAAATATATAAACTCCAAGAATCACGCTCATCTTTTTGAATTAATACATCGTGGTAATTATTCGAGATTTGTGGACTCTCCCAAATAACTTGATTTGATAACTTATCCACTAGGCTAATTGTTTTTTCTATAGAGTAATGCGCCAGATAGTTTCGGCCATAAACGCCACCTATAGTTTCATCGAGGATTTTCTCTTTGTGGTAAATTGTAAAGCCCTTAATTTGTTGTTCGTCCAAAATTTCTAATGCTTTCGTTTTCGTATCTAATACTATTAAACCACCTTCTTCATCGAAAGTACCAAAAGTACGATAATCAATTATTAGCTCTAGTTGAGGATCTGAATCTAGCTGAATAGCATGTACATGCGCGACATGGCTTGTTGTTTCTTGTAAGAAATCTAAAGGTACAGGCCAATTGCTACTGTCAATTGAAATGGGTGATAAGCTTGGATTTTCGTAAAAAGCTATACCTAAATCGTAATAACCTATTATTATTTTTGACAACTCCTCAGACGGCAAGTAAGGAAAGTAGGCTCTTGATACGACTTCTCCTGTTTGTTTAGCGATTGTGTAATATCTAATATCACTTTTAAAGCTCAAGTGTGTTTCGGACTCTGTAAAAGCAAAATCATACGAATTAGAAAAAGTCACTTCTGCAACGCTAGTTTGCCAAATTACACTGGTTGAACCTGTATTGCGTTTAACAATAAATGTCTCGTTGTTAATTTGAGTTAATGAATACTCAATTTGATTTTCATTATCTTGCGTTAACAGCATCTCTCCAGTGAAAGTAACAGGTGCATTATTGTGCGTTACCTTAGCCGAACGGCCAAAATCTGAAATGCTAACCGTATCATCAACAGCACCAACAATATGAAGATTAGGAAGTTGACCTTGAGCCACTGATGAATACTCAAGCTGCCATAGCCCATTCTCATAGCTAAAGCTTTGCATCGCATATTCTTCGTATAAATAACTTCCTTCTAAACTATCTGTTTTGCTTACTAATAATGACTGTATTCCATCATTATCAAAATCAACAGCACCTATTACTCTCCCAATGGGGTTTTCAGCAATAGATACAGAGAACAATTGCCACTGCTGATCAAAGTAATAAAGCTCTTTTGAATTAGAAAAATAAACATGACTATAAGGACTATCTACTTCAAGGCTAATCGAAATACCATCATTGAAATTAGTCTCAAACTTTTCACTACCCACCTGCAGTTCACCACCTTCCCACCATATTAGTTCACTATAATGTTCGGAGGCCTTATATCTAGTTACACGACAATTATCACCACTGGTAAATGCCTTAAATTTATATTCAGAATAGGGTCCTATCAGGTATTTGTTCTGTTTGACATCAAATATACTTTCCCTATCAATTAACTCTTTAAAGCCGTCGTTATTCAAATCACAAACTTGAATCAAGCGATTTGAATAATTAAGTGAAAGGTCCGGCGCAACAATAAGCGTAGTGATAGAAAGATCATTTCCATTAATAAGATAGCTATCATACGAATGCCCCGCCGAAAGAAGAATATCTTCAATACCATCGCCGTTGTAATCAAATACCATAGAGTTATAATTTTCAGCCGAAACATCATCTATCAGCAAACTACTTGAGCCCTCATTAGTTAAAAATATTTGATGCTTAGCTGCCTCTTGGTTGTAAGTAATACTTAGCCAATTTAGTTGCGTCCCTGACTGATTAAGAAATGCACCTACATGCTCAACATTTGAAGGTAAGGGAGGTATCCATTTATTGTATTCTAGCAACCCTGTCTCACTGAGACTTAAGATATAATTATCATTACCGCGTAATACACCCCTTTTTTGGTTCGAAAGCTTAATTGAAGCTACACTGGATGTTGAGTTGTTCACATAACCAACTGAGCGATTATCTACGCCACCGAGTGATTGAAGGTTGATTTGGTGCTTAATTCTTATTTGATTGTCAGAGTTTGAGATATCAACAGCAAAATTTACGTTTAAATTACTACCAAAGTCAGGCGCGTTGCTTAACCAATTAATCTCTCCTTGTTCTGAAATCGAGATATTACTTGGCCCATAAGCAATTTTGTATTCAAAAGGACCATCGAACTCATCATTAGATAAGTTAATAATGGCTGTATAGTGTTCACCTAATTCTATTTCATCATATGCAGTAATGTCAGAAACAATTGCTGGCAGTTTTTCTAATTTAAACTCATGCTCCACAGTATTTTCTGCACCACTTGGGTCTACAACTGTTAACGAAATACGATAAAGGCCAGGCAGGTCTCCAATAAAGTCAATTTTGCTACCGGTGCCAAGTTGCCAACTAGCATTCTGCGGAAAAGTTATTAATTTCCACTCATAACCTAATGGTTCAAAATCAGGGTCCTTGGACTGCGTTGCATCAAGAGTAAGGATAGAGTGTCGTAGAGCTTTGTTCGAGCCTGAAATACTTGCTATAGGAATAGAGTTGGCAGTATTGTTATAAACATTATCTAAGTCAGTTAAATAAAACTCTAGTGGCAAAAATTCATTAGATAGATGTATGGTCGAAATGCCATTAGCTTTGAGAGCTACACTAGCAGTATTTTGTGATATTAGGGTGTACTTTGCTCCTATTATTGAAGGCAGAGATATATCATTGGTTGGATAAAACTCATCAGTTTTTATTGTTAGTTTTCCTAAATCACTAAAATAAACTTCGCCATTAAAACCAATACCATACCCAACATTGGTTGCATCTAAAACAGCATCAAGCCTTACATTAGAGAATAAAATATCAAGGGAATTTTCATCAGCACCTTTAAATTGAATATTCACAGTAGCGCTACTGTCACTATTAACTCCCTGACTATTAGCAATAGCAAAACCTTCTGTTAAATAGGTAACCCCAAGCACTTCGTTACTAATTGTTAAACTAGGTACTACCCCATATTCTAAAACAAATTCAGCGTTAGAGTTTTCGATATAAATATCAGATTGCCCATTAAAAACCCACCCAGCAGCAGAGCAATTGTTATAAGTAATTATATAGTGCTGATTAGCCTCTTCCTCTTTCATGTCAGCAGAGCCAGTAACACAACCGAAATTATCAGATTGGTTATCTAGCACTGGGTCGTGGAGAAATAGATTTTGATAATCCTCTCCAAATACTATGGAATTTAGGCTATCTATTAGATATGAGTACTGAGTTGTTAGTTGAGTTACATTACTTGCTGTTATTTCGAATAAAGATAATTCACCGTCATAGGTAGGCGTATTTTGATAATCAGGCTTAACAAATTTAGTTTTTCCAGAAGAACCAGAATCATTATTAGCAGGTTGGCTGGCATCATTACCCCCTCCCCCACAACCGGCTAAAATAATTGTTAAACAGAATAATTTAGTTAGTTTATTTAATTTCATTACTTACTCCTTGTAACATGAATTTTACATTATTAAAGCTTTTTTAAAAAGGAATATAATAAAAGTCAAAATTTGTTTAAAACCTTTTTAGCCCATACAAAAAGGTAATAACAACTTTTCAGTAAAATATATAAGCATGAGATAATACTTAATAATGTATGCATATAAATGAATAACAAACTCAATGAAATTATTTAATAGCGTGACTAAGCCATATTTAATGCAAAGAAAACAAACAGGCGAGATATGCCGATTATTCAATAAAAGCCCGAGCAAAGGTAATTTAAAGCGTATTAAAGAGCTGTTCGCACAATGCGGTGAAGAGGTAATTATAGAATCAGGTTTTCATTGCGATTATGGCAATCAAATAGTTATTGGTGATCGTACTTTTATGAATGTTAATTGCACACTTCTCGATTCGCCATTAGCCAATTACTCAATCACCATAGGTGATGACTGCTTAATAGGCCCGAACGTTCAGCTTTTAGCTGTGTCACATGCTACTAATCCAGCAGAAAGGCTTAATAAGGAAAACTTTGCAGCACCTATCGCGTTAGGCAATAACGTATGGATTGGCGCAGGCGCTATTATTCTTGCTGGAGTTAATATAGGCGAAAATAGTATTGTGGGTGCGGGTGCTGTGGTTACTAAAAATGTAATGGCTAATACCGTAGTAGCGGGTAATCCAGCTCGTGAAATAAGAACACTATAATGTGATTTTAACGTTGGGAGTCGCTGTGCTCGCCCGACCTACGTGATGGTGTTGCTATGAGTGTGTTAATTCGCACATTTCATTTTCTGCAGACGTAAAAAAACCGACTATTTCTAGTCATGCTCTCTACAATTTTAAGCCTTGTGGGGTTCTAGGGATTTTCCCCTCTAAAGTAACATAAATCGCCACAACCCTCGCAGTTAATGGCTTGTGGAGCTGGGTTACCTTTCATTTTAGACTTCATTTTCAACAATAGGCCTAGTTATTTCCTGTAAATCAGGTAGTTTGCGGTTACTAGCGAACTGATAAGTGCCGCTCAGATTAATGTTCTGCCATGCAACGGGTGATACTTGTCGAGTTATTGCTGCTTTTTCCTCGTCACCAACTTCTTCAAAGTGCAGTAATAGATGACTTAGGATCATCGAGTTAAAGTAGATAATAGCATTTGCCGTCAAACGGGCACACTCGTTCCAGACGACTATTTCTGATTCGTTTTTTCCACGGAACTGGTCACGATTGACCGATGCAATAGCTCGCCTGAGGAAATGCCAGGCTTCGCCTCGGTTCAGTGCTCGTTGAACATATTGGCGCAGACTTGCATCATCAATATAATCAAGTAAATATTGGGCTTTGATGAGTCTATTATATTCCGTTAATGCTTGTAATATAGGGTGTCTAGATGGATAACCAGATAATTTGCGTACTAGCAATGCCTGTGTTGTGCGTTTTTCTTGAAGGGATAACACAATACGCTGAATATCCTGCCAGCCTTCTTCAATCACATTCATTTTTATCGGCTTTTTCAGCGCCAGATGCGTGTTTCCGTCGTCGCTTTCAGTTACGTTAAATAGGTCATTGATCACACTGGTGAACTGAGCATACCTAGGCGCAAAACTATAACCGCATAAATCCAATAAGGCATAATTAACATGATTAACACCATGGGTGTCGGTTGAGAGGACATCTGGCTTAAGATCACTAGTATTAGATTGTAGTAAGTCGTAAATATAATGGGACTCATGCTCATTAGATCCTATGATACGGGCATTTAACGCACTATGATTGGCAACTAACGTCATGGCCGTAATACCTTTGTTGGTGCCGAAGTATTTCGAGGAGTAGCGAGTTTTAAAAGTCTCAAGGTGAGTTTCAAATTTTTGCCCATCGGTACTGGCGTGCAGGACGTCTTCTTGGATGTGATAGTGGCGGAAAATAGGGAGTGCCGCTACTGCGTTATTGATGATATCACTAGCCTCTTGCAAGGTTTCAGGCCTAATATAATTAGCTTGTATAGTGCTTAGATGCTCATAACTGCGATCAGATATTTGTGCCATCCCATATACGCCGCGATGTGTCGCATTCGCAATTAGAATAGCCAATAAATCATCCTGATTGGCGCCTACTTGTTTTTGTATTGGCAGCACGTGTGCGAAGCATTGCATAAAGTTGGTTTCTTGTTCAACATAACGCAACACATCAGCAATACTGACGGGGATCATTTGTTTAAAGAAAGGGTTGTTGACAAGTGATTGGGAGCCTTTAACTGGCAGTCGCCATCGTGTGCCACTTCGGCTCTTCATGATCACATTGCGGTTATCACCATTATCAATGTGACGAGCAACATCTTCTAGGGATGTTGTTAAGCGTATTTGTTTTACTTGCAGTAGCTTCTGAATCGGCTGCTTTAGCTTTTCCAATGTTGATGATGCCAATAGATCAGGCTGTATTGACGATGCAATTAAGTCGTCTTCTAGCGCACGATATTTAGTGACGTTTGATAAGTAAATTCGACCATTAAGCCGAGAAGCCAGTTGACGGTAAAGCAACCATTCGTATCGCTGTGGATGAACAACATCCTTGTTAATTAACCATGGACGATGTTTTTGTTGGATAAGTGTACTATCCATTGTTTGCAATGTATTACCTGCTAATAGTTCTGTTTTTGTGGTTTTGAGCTGGGTCACTAATGCTTCTGAGCCTTTACCTGCTTGGCATTCAAGACATAGAAACACGGGCCTTAATAACTGCTCAATTAACCCGTTTTGATCATCATAATATTGCCATTGATATTCTTCTACCGTGCGTTTTTGCTTTTTTAAGTACAGGCATAGCGTTTCTATATCTTGGTTATTCATTACACTTAATGCTTGTTGCCTAACCGTTGCAAATGGTTGATTATCGTCGATACTGTCATCAACAAACAGATGCAGTAATTCTGCGGCTTTGGTGACATTGTCTGCAGCTGACCTCCATGAGTCAAACACTGCCTGTTGGGCAAACGCATGCGCAGCTTCTTGTTGTTTACGGATATGATGAATAAACCCATCAGCCAATCGCTCTAGGCTTTGCCGTATGCGTTGAGTCAGAAAACACAGCAACCATAGGTGTTGCTGTGGACGCTTAAAGCGTTTTAGTTTACTGCCATAATAATCCACCATTTCACCGAAGTGTTGTTGGTTTTTAGACGATAAGGCTAAGCCCTTAACAGCATTATCAATCTGTCTTGTATAAGGCTGTAACTGATGATACACCGTCAGTTCTTTTTTTAGCTCTGTCACCATAACGCTTTTTGCACCGGCTCGAAGCTGGCTTAAGGAGAGCCCATCTTTGTCATCGATAATAGTATTTAGAAATCCGTGTAGTTCAGATGAAACATGAATACGAAGCTTATTATTTAACGCCTTCTTGACCTGTTGGATAACACGACTGATAAGCTTTTGTAAGACAGTATATTTAGGGATGGCAATTCTATGCGTTGCTAGATATTCAGCGGCTGCATCGAATAGATAACGAGGCTCAAGCCAAGCTTTGCCGACCATAACAAGATGTTCGTACAGCGGCGCAAAGTGCAGACTTTCGTCCCATTTCTGATAGTTTAATAACCTCAGTATTCTTTGATATATACGGTCACGCTGCATCTTATTAATGCTGAAAGGCCTGATCCCTTTGCCTCCTTGAACTTGCGTTGAAATAAACTGCATATCGTCAAAGATGAGGTTAAAGCTAGGTGAAAGAATCACAGGCTTAGACTTAAAATACCCTAATAACGCAATGAAATAGCATCGGTGGTTCCTTAGGCGAATACTTTTCAACTCTGTTAACTCGATCTCGTTTGGCGTAAAATACAATCGTTGTTGTTCAAGTGATAATAGCGGCGGAGAATATAGATCAAGCTGCTCAGCTTTGGTAAGAATTGATAGTTCGTTTTTTATAGCCATAGGAATTAAATTAAGTTTAAGGGGTTGTTAACCTCATAATTTGCCATACTTTGGAGAAGTAACCCACCTTTGTATGCCTTTAAATATGGTGAGTATGGCGATTTATGTTACTTTAGAGGGGAAAATCCCTAGAACCCC
>NZ_AUTI01000224.1:0-4562 GCF_000497995.1 Pseudoalteromonas sp. TB25 | reverse complement strand
CCCCACAATATAGCAATCATTAGGTGAGTATTTCTAATAAAGAAATTGTCATTTTCAGAATTTGATTTGATATTATTTTCTTCTACTTGTTCTGACATTTTTATCTCCAGTTAATTTAAAATTTAGTATTGAGGGTACAGTAGCACGTCACTAACGTGCTGTGAATTATCATTTAACCAAGATTTGTTTAACATCCCCCAGTCTACCACCGAGTATGAACCGCCTTTATTTTCAAGCACAATAGACAGCTCAGGAATTGCCGCTATCGTATCTTGAGCTGTTCGTCTTGGCATTCCTGTAGCTTCCATAATTGCTGGCACAGTGTTAACGCCTGCGCTAATCAGCCAAGTCACGTAAGCTCGCCTATATAAGCTAGTTTTAGTTTTGCTATGTGTCATTTAATAACTCTGTGAAAATATTTTTAAGCTAATCATTTTGAGTTTCCGATGGTAACAATATATCCTTAAATGTGTTTAAGTTAGCAATATCACATTCCGATAAAAATCTATCCTCGAACCCTAGCGCGGTTATTAACTGATACTTACTTGTGGACAAATACCTAATTACTTCTAAATGCTCCTGATATTTTTTGATTATGTTATTTATTGCCTGCTCCCTACTTCTAGTAGAACGTCCTTTCCAAGCGGGCTCGTGATGGAACAATCTATTCCTAAATTTATTTAAAGTGCCAAAATTTTGAAAAATTGTATTCAAGGAAACCTTACTTGCTTGGGCGTTGGGAAAGCATTGGTTAAATTTGAATTGCCACAAATTATGCTTTTTATCTCTTGGATTATTATAGCCTTTCGATAGCATGTGAACCCAGAATCCAAATGGAAGCCGCGATACAAGATCATTTGTTGTGTATTTAGCTCCCACTTCATCTAAGCACTTTTGCTCTGCTTCGGTCACTTGATTTTTTGATTTGTCGCTAATTGTTTTAGTTTTGAACCATTCTGGATCATCAAACTGCTCTGTCGCACACTGGTGTATTGAATTTCTTAAAGTAACTTCAAGTAGTTGAACAACTGTAAAAAAGTGGCTCATAATGCTCTGCATTGACATATAAATAGCTATTAATTCATGGTCAGATTTACAGGAGAATACTTGACGATACGTTTCAAGTTTTTCCGTAGATAGACCCTTTTTTATTTCTGCAAGATCCAAATTATTTGCCCTTATTAAATTTATTAGGTATTATGACGGCAACTGAGGCATTGCCTCTTGTTGTGATAGCCCTGTCCTCTTACGCTCTATGAGTATTGACAACAGGTAGCGAGTTTAAGAGCCATCCCAAGTGGGGTGGCTCACTTGTTTCTGACGCACAATAAATTCTAAAATACACCTTAATGGGGTTCTAGGGATTTTCCCCTCTAAAGTAACATAAATCGCCACAACCCTCGCAGTTAATGGCTTGTGGAGCTGGGTTACCTTTCATTTTAGACTTCATTTTCAACAATAGGCCTAGTTATTTCCTGTAAATCAGGTAGTTTGCGGTTACTAGCGAACTGATAAGTGCCGCTCAGATTAATGTTCTGCCATGCAACGGGTGATACTTGTCGAGTTATTGCTGCTTTTTCCTCGTCACCAACTTCTTCAAAGTGCAGTAATAGATGACTTAGGATCATCGAGTTAAAGTAGATAATAGCATTTGCCGTCAAACGGGCACACTCGTTCCAGACGACTATTTCTGATTCGTTTTTTCCACGGAACTGGTCACGATTGACCGATGCAATAGCTCGCCTGAGGAAATGCCAGGCTTCGCCTCGGTTCAGTGCTCGTTGAACATATTGGCGCAGACTTGCATCATCAATATAATCAAGTAAATATTGGGCTTTGATGAGTCTATTATATTCCGTTAATGCTTGTAATATAGGGTGTCTAGATGGATAACCAGATAATTTGCGTACTAGCAATGCCTGTGTTGTGCGTTTTTCTTGAAGGGATAACACAATACGCTGAATATCCTGCCAGCCTTCTTCAATCACATTCATTTTTATCGGCTTTTTCAGCGCCAGATGCGTGTTTCCGTCGTCGCTTTCAGTTACGTTAAATAGGTCATTGATCACACTGGTGAACTGAGCATACCTAGGCGCAAAACTATAACCGCATAAATCCAATAAGGCATAATTAACATGATTAACACCATGGGTGTCGGTTGAGAGGACATCTGGCTTAAGATCACTAGTATTAGATTGTAGTAAGTCGTAAATATAATGGGACTCATGCTCATTAGATCCTATGATACGGGCATTTAACGCACTATGATTGGCAACTAACGTCATGGCCGTAATACCTTTGTTGGTGCCGAAGTATTTCGAGGAGTAGCGAGTTTTAAAAGTCTCAAGGTGAGTTTCAAATTTTTGCCCATCGGTACTGGCGTGCAGGACGTCTTCTTGGATGTGATAGTGGCGGAAAATAGGGAGTGCCGCTACTGCGTTATTGATGATATCACTAGCCTCTTGCAAGGTTTCAGGCCTAATATAATTAGCTTGTATAGTGCTTAGATGCTCATAACTGCGATCAGATATTTGTGCCATCCCATATACGCCGCGATGTGTCGCATTCGCAATTAGAATAGCCAATAAATCATCCTGATTGGCGCCTACTTGTTTTTGTATTGGCAGCACGTGTGCGAAGCATTGCATAAAGTTGGTTTCTTGTTCAACATAACGCAACACATCAGCAATACTGACGGGGATCATTTGTTTAAAGAAAGGGTTGTTGACAAGTGATTGGGAGCCTTTAACTGGCAGTCGCCATCGTGTGCCACTTCGGCTCTTCATGATCACATTGCGGTTATCACCATTATCAATGTGACGAGCAACATCTTCTAGGGATGTTGTTAAGCGTATTTGTTTTACTTGCAGTAGCTTCTGAATCGGCTGCTTTAGCTTTTCCAATGTTGATGATGCCAATAGATCAGGCTGTATTGACGATGCAATTAAGTCGTCTTCTAGCGCACGATATTTAGTGACGTTTGATAAGTAAATTCGACCATTAAGCCGAGAAGCCAGTTGACGGTAAAGCAACCATTCGTATCGCTGTGGATGAACAACATCCTTGTTAATTAACCATGGACGATGTTTTTGTTGGATAAGTGTACTATCCATTGTTTGCAATGTATTACCTGCTAATAGTTCTGTTTTTGTGGTTTTGAGCTGGGTCACTAATGCTTCTGAGCCTTTACCTGCTTGGCATTCAAGACATAGAAACACGGGCCTTAATAACTGCTCAATTAACCCGTTTTGATCATCATAATATTGCCATTGATATTCTTCTACCGTGCGTTTTTGCTTTTTTAAGTACAGGCATAGCGTTTCTATATCTTGGTTATTCATTACACTTAATGCTTGTTGCCTAACCGTTGCAAATGGTTGATTATCGTCGATACTGTCATCAACAAACAGATGCAGTAATTCTGCGGCTTTGGTGACATTGTCTGCAGCTGACCTCCATGAGTCAAACACTGCCTGTTGGGCAAACGCATGCGCAGCTTCTTGTTGTTTACGGATATGATGAATAAACCCATCAGCCAATCGCTCTAGGCTTTGCCGTATGCGTTGAGTCAGAAAACACAGCAACCATAGGTGTTGCTGTGGACGCTTAAAGCGTTTTAGTTTACTGCCATAATAATCCACCATTTCACCGAAGTGTTGTTGGTTTTTAGACGATAAGGCTAAGCCCTTAACAGCATTATCAATCTGTCTTGTATAAGGCTGTAACTGATGATACACCGTCAGTTCTTTTTTTAGCTCTGTCACCATAACGCTTTTTGCACCGGCTCGAAGCTGGCTTAAGGAGAGCCCATCTTTGTCATCGATAATAGTATTTAGAAATCCGTGTAGTTCAGATGAAACATGAATACGAAGCTTATTATTTAACGCCTTCTTGACCTGTTGGATAACACGACTGATAAGCTTTTGTAAGACAGTATATTTAGGGATGGCAATTCTATGCGTTGCTAGATATTCAGCGGCTGCATCGAATAGATAACGAGGCTCAAGCCAAGCTTTGCCGACCATAACAAGATGTTCGTACAGCGGCGCAAAGTGCAGACTTTCGTCCCATTTCTGATAGTTTAATAACCTCAGTATTCTTTGATATATACGGTCACGCTGCATCTTATTAATGCTGAAAGGCCTGATCCCTTTGCCTCCTTGAACTTGCGTTGAAATAAACTGCATATCGTCAAAGATGAGGTTAAAGCTAGGTGAAAGAATCACAGGCTTAGACTTAAAATACCCTAATAACGCAATGAAATAGCATCGGTGGTTCCTTAGGCGAATACTTTTCAACTCTGTTAACTCGATCTCGTTTGGCGTAAAATACAATCGTTGTTGTTCAAGTGATAATAGCGGCGGAGAATATAGATCAAGCTGCTCAGCTTTGGTAAGAATTGATAGTTCGTTTTTTATAGCCATAGGAATTAAATTAAGTTTAAGGGGTTGTTAACCTCATAATTTGCCATACTTTGGAGAAGTAACCCACCTTTGTATGCCTTTAAATATGGTGAGTATGGCGATTTATGTTACTTTAGAGGGGAAAATCCCTAGAACCCC
>NZ_AUTI01000223.1:0-6259 GCF_000497995.1 Pseudoalteromonas sp. TB25 | reverse complement strand
TAAGTGGCGTCCCCAAGGGGATTCGAACCCCTGTTACCGCCGTGAAAGGGCGGTGTCCTAGGCCTCTAGACGATGGGGACACATAAATGTGTCACTAGGACAACTGAATTTTTAGACTCGTTTCAGGCGAGCTTTCTTAATAACACTTCACTTCCCTATTAAAAAATAAGTAAGTGGCGTCCCCAAGGGGATTCGAACCCCTGTTACCGCCGTGAAAGGGCGGTGTCCTAGGCCTCTAGACGATGGGGACACATAAATGTGTCACTAGGACAGTTGATAAGTTTAACTCACATCATGAGCTTTAAGGTAATTGCGTTTAATACAAGTAAAGACTCGAGCTTTAATTGTGACGCTATTTTCTCGGTAAAACCGCCTTTAACTAATAAAAGTTAAGTGGCGTCCCCAAGGGGATTCGAACCCCTGTTACCGCCGTGAAAGGGCGGTGTCCTAGGCCTCTAGACGATGGGGACACAGAAAACTGCTACCCTAGGACAAAACACTAATTTTTGGTGGAGCCATGCGGGATCGAACCGCAGACCTCTTCACTGCCAGCGAAGCGCTCTCCCAGCTGAGCTATGGCCCCAACTTAATCAATACCCGCCGTGATAAACACATCGTGTATCGCTTAGTGCGGGGCGCATTCTATGCACCACCCAAAATAAAGTCAACAGTTTTTTACCTAGCTTTATTTAAATGGTTTAATTTTCAACAAACTGGCTATCAAGCGTGCTAAAAAATACAATTTGAATAAGATTCTAGCCCTACTGCTTATAATAACATCACTATATTGCAGCGAATACTTAACAACACCCTACTCCCCTATTTAATGCAACAAAATTGCATCAAAGCAAAGGTATACATTTATATGCAAATTAAACTTATCTATAAACTACCAATTAAGGCCCCGCCAATCGCCTTAATCTTTTAAAAGTTACAATTGCTTATAATAACCAAAACTTAAATGTGGGTTTGAGAGTACCCGCAGCCTTTACTTGCTTAATAACCAGCGTAACTCGTACTAAAAAATTCGATTATTGTTTGAAGAGCATTTTTAAAAGAGCACTGTTGCTTCGTAATTCTATGTATAAAACTTCAAGGCGCGTTGATCTTTGGTGGGTGAAGCGGAAGCTTTGCTCGGCTTTTACTTGGCCCACTAGGTTACAAACCTCGCGCCGCGATTTAATCGTCCCTAGATTGAACAAATTTGAATCCACAAAGGTCAACACGCCCTAGTTATATGTGATCTATTTAGTCTTAACCCGAAGCTAGTAGCGAGGAATACGTATTTACGAGATGGCTAGGTTGGCTTATAAAAATAAAGTAAGTACAAAAATAGAGTTTAGAATGCTGAAATAGCATTTATTTTGGGAAGTTTAGATTAAATTCATTTTTAAAGGACCACTCTATTCACTAAATAACTCGCCCTAATATTAATCGATCTTGCTCATAATCATAAAAACGACTCCAGTAAAAAAACAATGAGTATCGTAAAACTAAATTTAAGGTTAATAAAATACAATTCCCTACTCACTTTTAGGTGCTTAATTGAACTGCAATATCAAATTTGATGATAAAATAGACTTCAACCATATCCTATTGTTTATAAAACCTTCATTCAGCACATTTTTATCATTCAAGTGTTGACACATTTCCAACTCTATCTATAATAGCGCCCCACAACAACGCAGCAATGCAATGTTGTTTAGATGTGGGTGATTAGCTCAGTTGGGAGAGCATCGCCCTTACAAGGCGAGGGTCACTGGTTCAAGTCCAGTATCACCCACCACTTTTTAGTTAAAGTGTTCACATCTAAATTCTATATGGGTCATAAGCTCAGTTAGAAAATAGAGAGCATTACCGCTACTAACAAGTAACGGCAAAGTTCACTGGTTAAAGTCCAGTACTATTTATTTAATAGTAGCGTTTTAAATTATATGTGGGTGATTAGCTCAGTTGGGAGAGCATCGCCCTTACAAGGCGAGGGTCACTGGTTCAAGTCCAGTATCACCCACCACATATAAAACCTATTACTATATTAATAGTCGTGTTTTAAAATTGTAATATGGGTCGTTAGCTCAGTTACAAGAAAAGAGAGCATCACCGCCTTTTATAAAAGATGGCGAGGTTCACTGGTTAAAGTCCAGTACTATCTATATCGGTAGTAGCATGTAATATGGGTCGTTAGCTCAGTTGGGAGAGCATCGCCCTTACAAGGCGAGGGTCACTGGTTCAAGTCCAGTACGACCCACCATTTTTTAAATGGTGCATATTACAAAAAATCTAAATGGGTCGTTAGCTCAGTTAGAAAAAGAGAGCATAACCGCTATTTACAAGTAACGGCGAGGTTCACTGGTTAAAGTCCAGTACTATTTATTTTAATAGTAGCGTTTTAATTTATATGTGGGTGATTAGCTCAGTTGGGAGAGCATCGCCCTTACAAGGCGAGGGTCACTGGTTCAAGTCCAGTATCACCCACCACATATAAACCTATTATTATATCAATAGTCGCGTTTTAAAATTTAATATGGGTCGTTAGCTCAGTTGGGAGAGCATCGCCCTTACAAGGCGAGGGTCACTGGTTCAAGTCCAGTACGACCCACCATTCCTAGAATGGTGCATATTAAAATGTAATTTGGGTGATTAGCTCAGTTGGGAGAGCATCGCCCTTACAAGGCGAGGGTCACTGGTTCAAGTCCAGTATCACCCACCAAATTACATCAAGCGGTTAATTGATAATAAAGAATTAAATAACAGGCATACCTATTATATGTGGGTGATTAGCTCAGTTGGGAGAGCATCGCCCTTACAAGGCGAGGGTCACTGGTTCAAGTCCAGTATCACCCACCACATATAAATACCATCAGATAACTTCTCTAGTAATAACTCTTTCTTTTCATATTAAATACATTTAAGAACTTTATAAAAACTCAATATAAAAATCGTATGTAATTAACTTAGCCGTAAGAAAAAGAGCATCACTACCCTTTACAAATAATGGCGAGGGTCACTGGTATCAAGCCAAGTAATCACCCACCACATATAAATACCATTAAACAATTTCTCTAGTAATAACTTTTTCCCATATTAAATACGTTTAACTCCTCTTTTTACCTTAAATATATTTCATATTTTTATTAAAATCTAAATTTCCATATCAAAGCACTCATCAAATATAGCGTTTCCATTTTACTTATTTGGTTTTTAATTATGTTATTCGGCTCAGTACTTTCGTAGTTAGATAAACGTATTAGGCAAAGTTAAGTACCTAATAAATACAGCTATCATTTAAATTCCCTTGTAAGGAGTTAAACTGTTGATTATAGTCTGTGTTAAATACAATTACGCTTAAGCCAATGCCAACTAAGATCTATTCAAAAGCAAAAATACTTATAGTAGAGGAGCAGCCACTTGCTCAAAGCTATATGAAACAATCGTTAGAAAGGCTTGGCTTTCGGCAGTTGCGCTTTGCTGATCATGCAAACTCTGCAAAAGAGCAGTGTTTAAGTGAAGAATTTGATCTAATAGTTTGCTCATTCAACTTAAACAAACACCAAGATGGCTACCAGCTTTATGAAGAGCTACGTGTAAAGCAGCTCATAAAAAGTTCGACTGGCTTTATTTTTATCTCAGCAGAAACAAGTGGCTCACTCGTTCATAGTGTTCTTGAGCTGCAGCCAGATGACTTTTTAGTTAAGCCTTTTACAGTACAAGAGCTTAAAACACGCATTGAACGAATCTTAAAGCGTAAACACGACTTACAAACAGTGTATTCATTAATTGATGATGGTAACGATTCAAAAGCTATTAAATTTATTGATACCGCTCTGGATAAAAAAAATAATAATTACAGTCCTATCCTACTTCGCTTAAAAGGCGATGCCCTACTTCGCTTAAAGCGTGCTCAAGATGCAAAAGACTTTTTTAAGTCTGTTCTCGATATTCAAAAATTTGCTTGGGCAAAAGTAGGTTTAGTAGAGGCACTTATAGCGAATAACGAACATATTTTGGCGCAGCGAATGCTCAAGACAATGTTAGAGCGCCAAGAAACTCGTTTAGTAGCCCTTGATTTGTTGGGCAGATTAGAAATAAAGCTAAATCAGTTTGAGCTAGCACAAAGCTTTTTAAGTCAAGCAGCAGACATTGCACCGCGAAACATCACACGCCAAAAATCGTTAAGTAATGTGTCGCTAATTAATCACGACTACGAAAAAAGCTATTTAACTCAAAAAGATATAGCCTCCTTTGCAAAGCACTCAATACACGACCACCCCGATGTATATTTGAATGCAGCACGTGCCGGTATCGACTTTGCGTTAACGACTGATCAAACTGATCAAATTCAACGAATTTCTAGACAAACAAATCAGTACATTAATGATTTAAAAAAACAGTTTCCTAATAATGCAAATCAAGCTCAAATTGATGTACTTAATGCACGACTTCATTACTTAAAAGACGAGCATCAAAAAGCGAAAAAACTAATTGAGCAGCTTGATGACGACGATACTCATATCCGATCGGTTGATGGAGCACTTGATAAAGCAAAAGCATTTCATGAACTGGGGTTTCATCAGAAGGCGCAAACCTTATTCACACAAATAATTAGCCACTGTGAAAGACACCCTGCAGTTAGCGACACAACTTACTTGCGTTATATTCAGCAGCAACAAAGTGAGCGACGCGATATTAAAATGGGTCCAAAAGAGCTTAATAACCATGCCGTTAATCAATTTAATAAAGGGCAGTTAAATACTGCGCTGGAAGCTTTTACGCAAGCGTTTAGAGTCATGCCTCGCAATCAGAGTATTGCACTTAATTTATTACAGTGCCTATTTGATTCAACCAAGCAATCTGGCAGCTCATTTAATATGGATCTTGCTAGAAGATGCTACGCCCTTCTTGATAAAACTAAATTACAAGCAGATCAGACGCAGCGTTTAGATAAGATTTTGCATATAGCAAAAGAAATGAATTTAGATATTCAAAGCGCTAGTAAATAAAATATTAGAGCTTTTTCATTGCTGCAGCATTAACGCAATAACGTAAACCTGTTGGTAATGGTCCATCTGGAAAAATATGGCCTAAGTGCGAATCGCACACGTTACAAACCACCTCTATGCGCTCCATACCATGACTTGTATCGTTTACATAACCAATCGCTTCAATTGTCGCAGGTTGCGTAAATGACGGCCAACCAGTACCACTATCAAACTTTTCATCGGCATCAAACAATAGGTTATCACAGCAAATACACACATACTTGCCAGGTTCGAGTAATGTACAACTACCCGAGCTATCTGGGCGCTCTGTTCCTTTCTTACGTGTTACGTAATATTCATCTTCTGATAGTTGCATCCGCCACTGCTCGTCAGTTTTGACTACTTTTTTACTTGGGGTAGGATTGCCGTTAGTGGCAAAGTTAATAACATCATTCCACTTCAACATAATAGCCTCATTGAATAGTTGATTAACCGTACTTAATAAATTTATAAGAAGTACGGTCAATTATTACGTTATTTAATACACTAAAGATCAGCTAAAGAGTGTTGACCGTTTAAAACTAAAACTCGTTCAATTTTAAAGGTAATCTCCTCAGCTAAAGGTAATATTTTGTTTTTCTGAGTCGGTAAGTATTCGTTTAATAAAACTATCTAGCTCTGCTTTTTTTACAGGTAAACTAACACTCATTTGGCGCTCGTTATTACTATAAATTATTAGCTCATCATCCTTTGTCGTTATGCGTTCAATACTCTCAATAACTAACCAATCTGGACCATGCTTTTTATCAAAAAATCCCATCAAACTAAAAAGTAGTAAATGTTGGGCATCTCGCTGAATAAAATCCTCTAGCCTGTTTCTTGATTTAAATAAGGGCGTTAGCCTATAAACGCTTGAGCAAAAAACAAATACCCACAACCCAAATAGCGCTTTAAACCACATAAACTCTAAAAGCTCAGTGCTAATCATTAAAATAATAAGCACTAACCCTATTAACGATATAGCTATCGCTATTTTTTTATTTACAGCGTCCACAACTAATCCCTTTTAAGTCGCTTTTTTTCTTCTGATGCTTTTTCTGTCGGCTCAGGCCAATCATTAAAAAAAACGGTTAAATAACGGCTTTTCACCAAATACCACAATACCCATAAAACAATCATCATTTGTACTGCTAAAAATGATGAAAATCGATAATGGCTATGCGCGGCTTGAATACTTAACCATGTTAAATCAACAACAGCACATACAATAAGGGGCCAGC
>NZ_AUTI01000222.1:0-2553 GCF_000497995.1 Pseudoalteromonas sp. TB25 | reverse complement strand
CATTCCTCCATTCGAGATGATTTGGGTCATGTCGGACGAGGAGCAAAACAACGAGGCTTGTTAGCTCATAGCGTATTACTGTTTGCGCCAGACACAAAGCAAGTTGTGGGATTAATTGAACAGTCTCGCTGGAGTCGTGATATCAACACGATTGGAAAAAGAGAAAAACACGCGACGACTTCTTACGAAGAAAAAGAAAGTTACAAGTGGGAGTCAGCGTCACGAGCGATGGCAGAGCGGCTGCAAGGACAAATGGCGAACGTGATATCGGTGTGTGACCGCGAAGCGGACATCTACGAATACTTGCAGTATAAACTGACCGAGCAGCAACGATTCGTCGTACGCTCGATGCAAAGTCGTCATATTGAAGAAGGTGAGGATAAGCTCTATGCGTTTGCAAGCGAGCTGATGAGTGCAGGCACCAAACACATCCACATTGCACAAAAAGGAGGAAGAAAAGCCCGAAGCGCAACACTGGATATCACCTATGCGCCAGTGACACTCAAAGCGCCTTACAATAAGAAAGGACACTCCCTCCCAGTTTACTATGTCGGCTGTACAGAGCGAGGAAACGCTAAGAATGGCTTAAGCTGGCACCTATTAACCAGTGAACCAGTCACCAGCAAAGAAGACGCCTTAGCTATCATCACCTACTATGAGCACCGTTGGCTTGTAGAGGAATACCATAAAGTCTGGAAAAGTGATGGTACGGATATCGAAAGTTTACGCCTTCAAAGCCAAGATAACATGGAAAGATTGGTGACGATTAATGGCTTTATTGCGACGCGAATATTGCAACTAAAGTTCACCAATGAGCAGCCTGATTCTCCAAGTTGTGAACAACTGTTATCTCCCAAAGCATGGAAGTTATTGTGGTTAAAGAGAATAAAAACACCATTGCCTGAAACTGCTCCAAATATGTCATGGGCGTATCAGGAACTGGCAAAGTTAGGAGGCTGGAAAGATACCAAGCGCACAGGGCGTGCATCTGTGAAAGTGTTATGGAAAGGATGGCTTAAGTTACAAGCCATCCTGGAAGGCTACGATTTAGCAAAATCTCTTGAGTCAGACTTGTGATCAAGAGACAGCTTTTTAAGCGCCTTTTTTAATGTCTATTATTTTGTGCTAACTTGTATAAACGCTATATATATTTAGCAATTAAGCTATGTTTGTGGCTTCGCTTCCAAACAATGTATCGCTTAGCGAGTAGGGTTGTTAGCCCTATTACAACGGCTATAAATAAAAGTGTTGCTGTGTAACTCATGCCATAACCTTCAGGCAAACCAACGAGCGTATCTGCGTAGGTCATATCGCTAAAATTAAAGCCAAGAATAGGTATAAGTAACCAAGCAATAGCATGTAATAAATACAAATGCACAAGGTATGAAAACATACTTGTTTTACCCA
The DNA here is from genome assembly GCF_000497995.1 of Pseudoalteromonas sp. TB25. Taxonomy (NCBI): domain Bacteria; kingdom Pseudomonadati; phylum Pseudomonadota; class Gammaproteobacteria; order Alteromonadales; family Pseudoalteromonadaceae; genus Pseudoalteromonas; species Pseudoalteromonas sp. TB25. Next base: position 1,146 of record NZ_AUTI01000222.1, on the reverse strand, counting down.
GTACTTGTAAAAAGTTATGCGAAAAATCGGTTTTTAAACCACTTAATGCCTTTAAAAAAATAAGCCCAAGGCCAACAGTAAGTAACATAAACTGCAGCGAAAGCGGATACTTTGTTGGGTTTAGAAACGACATAACAGTGAGTAATGAGCTTGTATGTATAGCAAACTGTGACATGTCACCGTATAAGTTAAACCCACGTAAAATGCCATAAAGCGCAAGGCAAGTAACCCCTAATAACAATGCGTGATTCATCACTTTTTTACTGTATTGTTGTGCTTTGTAATAAACACCAGCGCAATATGCCAATGCCATTAAGCCAACAATAGGGGCAACTGGGTAGGTTGTTCTAATTTGAAAATCAAAAGGGAGATCAAGTACATTTTTTTGATGTGCAATAGACCAAGCAGTATGTGCAAATGTATTAGGCTCAAAGCTTGTTCCATCAAATAAATTATGCCCAAACACGAGTAATAAGCCTGCTACAAAAATGGCATAAATGCCCAGGAAACGCAGCAGTCCTAAAATAACAAAGCCCCAGCCGATAGCCCAAATAACTTGTGCGTATAGCATTGGGTATAGTGGGTTAAAGCTCCAAGACCACGAAACAATAGTAAATTCAAACAAAATTAGCACTAAACCACGAATAATCAAGCTTTGTGAAAATGCTTTAGTGGATACATATTTATGCTCTGTTATAGCCGCAGATAGACCTGCTAAGAATACGAAGAGTGGTGCGCAAAAGTGAGAAACAAAACGCGTAAAAAAGGTAACGGGATCAGTCCCTGGAATGGTCATCGGATCGGTAACTGAGTAATTAAGGCAATAATACATACCATGGTCAATAACCATAAATATAATTATAATGCCCCGTAATATATCAATATGATGTAAGCGGTTATCGGTTGAAGGTAGCGACATAAGAGAGCTATATAGAGTGATTTAAAACTGTATTTATTATATGTTATATTGTATCAAATTGAAATCGTGTATTTATATTTTGCCAGTGATTATACACACGTAATACGACCAATATTTGCTCGCATTACTTGTAATGATACAGCTAATTATCACTTAAACTTTTTTACATACCTTAGCGTTATAAAATTAATAATGGCGAGCAAAATGGCTATTTCGTAACGGCTATA
>NZ_AUTI01000221.1:0-12560 GCF_000497995.1 Pseudoalteromonas sp. TB25 | reverse complement strand
TCCATGCCGAACTCAGTAGTGAAACGAAACAGCGCCGATGATAGTGTAGCATTTGCTATGTGAAAGTAGGACATTACCAGGCTTCAAATTGTAGAGAGCCCGACTAGAAATAGTCGGGCTTTTTTACGTCTGAAGAAAAGTGAAATGTGCGCAATTAATACACACTCACATCAACACCTAGCACGTAGGTCGGGCGTAGCGACTCTCGACGTTAAAATCACAACAAAACCCCTCAATAACTCAGTCGGCCAATAGAGTAGCATTTGCTACGTGACTCTCCACCGCTGTGGGCACCACGACATTTCCAAGCTTCAAATTCTAGAAAGCCCGAATCTAACGATTCGGGTTTTTTTACGTCTGCAGAAAAGTGAAGTGCGCACAATTAACACACTTTCACATCAACACCTATCACGTAGGTCGGGCGAGCATAGCGACTCCCGCCGTTAAAATCACAACAAAACCCCTCAATATCTCAGTCGGCCAATACAGTAGCATTTGCTACGTGACTCTCCACCGCTGTAGGTATCGTGACATTACGGAGGCTTCACATTGTAGAAAGCCGGGATTTAACGATTCGGGCTTTTTTACGTCTGCAAAAAAGTAAAGTTTGGGTGGGTTTTTCATATATCGGATTATAATTAAATCAATTACGCTTTATCAAACACCCACATTAAACACTCAATCCTAGTGAACGACATGAATTAAGAATCTGTTTTATCTCCTACTTAGTTGATAAGTATCTATATAAGTATAATTAAGCTCTATCTCAGTAATATTCAAGAGGGGTGAGGTGCTTTTCCATGTAAATAGTATTACCTAGATGCTTAATGTTTTTATAGAACACATATATTGTTCCAACATGTAATTCATTGACTATAATGATTAATCCTAGTTATGACTTTGCTAGCTAAGCTTAGATAGCGGTAAAATGCGCTACTTAAAATAATTAAATAATTGATTATCCGAACAGGTGAGTTATTTCATCGTTAGCATAATTAATCTTCACTGTATTTTGCATAATTCAACAAAGGATTTAATTTTCTCTGATGCGATATAAAATATCTTGGTGCTTACTTTTTACCACTATGCTTACTCATTTTTCTGCTTTTTCTAATGAGTTTGAATTTTCTGGTTATGCTCGAGTTATTGGTGGCTACTTAGACGAAAAAAATGTCGAATATAAGGGATATGAAGACAGTCTTAAATTTTCTCCATCTAGTTTAATTGGATTCCAAGGCGAGTATCAGTTTGATGATAAGTGGTCTGCAACAGCTCAATTTTTGTTAAGAAGCAATAACACAACAGCTTCCGATAACTCAGGGTTAGAGTGGTTATATTTAACATATAGACCGACAGATAATATTCAAATAAAACTCGGAAAGTTACGCACACCTTTTTTTACCATGAGTGACTTTTCGGATGTTGGTTTTGCGTACCCATGGATCAATCCACCTCAACAAGTTTATGATACTTATTTATTTAAAACGTTTAATGGCATAGATGCTGTTTATAAATTTGGTGCAGAAAACTTTGATTTGAGCTTTGAAGGTTACTATGGTGAAGAGTCGGGTGATATAGGGATTGGCGCCTTAAGAACGGGCTTTGAAGTTGATAATCTTTTAGGGTTCATTGGTAAGATTAATATTGAAAACTTAGAATTTAGAGTTTCCCGTTATAATGGGAATATCAAGCTTGATATTGATGAGATAAGACAGCTAGAAAATGTGCTTAATAGCCTTTATTTTACAAAAAGCGCCAGCTCGGTAAAAACAAAAGGTAGAGCACATGCAAATCAATTTGGCGTAATTTACGACAATTTAGATTATTTTTTTAGAGGTGAATGGGTCCGCATTAAAACTGATTTGGGGATAGTGCCTATAATTCAAAGCTATTATTTAACTGCCGGTGTTAATCATGCTCCTTTTACTTACCACTTAACATTTGCAGATAGCGACGTAGAAACTCGTTCTGCTGAAAATGAAATTCCGTTAGGTATTAATAGCGACTTAGATCAACTTGCATATGGGTACAATCGTATTTTTGATGAATCTACGCCTGATTCAATTAAGAGTTGGACGGTTGGTGTACGCTGGGATGTGCTGCCAAACCTTGCCTTAAAAGCTGAGTTTTCAACCCTAGAAGGTGACGATGTAAAAGACTCGTTTTTCGTTACTCCTGATGACTCTGATTTTGATAAAAAAACTAATCTTTATCTTATTGGTTTGGATTGGGTGTTTTAATGATATTTTTTAAACCTATTAATAACATTAAAAAAATAATGATGCTCTTTGTAGTCGCTAGTAGCCTATTTGGTTTTAGCATTTCAGTTTATGCAGAAAATACAAACCCCTCGAACGTCATTATTGTAGTAAATACCACAGATAAAAACTTATCTTTTAGTAAGCAACAAATTCGCCATATTTATATGGGCGGAGCTATGAGCAGACAATTTAAAGCAGTTAACCTATTTGTCGGCAATCCGCTTAGAATAAATTTTAACACTAGGATGGTAGGTCTTACTGAATCTAGAATACAAGCTTATTGGGCCCAAATGCGATTCACGGGGCGCAGCAAGCCCCCTGTCGAATTTGAGTCTACAGAAGAGGTTATAGAGTACTTACTAACCGTTGAAGACTCAGTAGCTTACCTTCCAGCAGGAATTACTATACCTAAAGAGCTCACCATAATTGCACTAAATTAAAAGTAAGCCGTTTGCTTAGTAAAAAATCAATTGCACTGAGTTATTTTGAAGTTATTGTTAGTTCTTTAAATAATATTTTCGCTCGTTCAATTGCGTGTGGTAGTTGTGCAATGCACACTGGTTTTGCAAAGTAATAGCCCTGCATTTCATCACTACCATTTGATACTAGGTAGTTAGCTTGGTCGGTTGTTTCAATTCCTTCGCTACATATTTTTAAACCAAGGCGTTGGCCTAAATCGAGTATTGCTTGTAATACTGCAGTGTCTTTTGCTGAGCTTGCATATTGATTTACAAACATTCGATCTATTTTTAATGTATCAATTTCAATTTTAGTAAGGTAACTCAATGAAGAGTAACCTGTGCCAAAGTCATCTAATGCAATTGAGCCTCCCATAACTTTAACTTGATTAAAAAATTGATTCGCGTTTTCAAAATTTTCTAAATAGCTTGATTCTGTTATTTCAAACTGAACATTTGAAATATCGACGCTATGTTCAAGTAGTTTACTTTTTACAGTATGAATGAAGTTATGATCTTTTAAGTCATGGCTTGAAAGATTCATTGAGACGAGTACATTATTCCCCATAAGTTGTTTTAGCATTTGCACATCTTTAAATACTTGTGTGATCACCCATTGGGTAATCGCTTTTATTTTACCTGCTTGTTCCGCTATAGGTATAAACTCACCAGGAGAAACAAAGCCTAGCTCTTTGCTTTGCCATCTTATTAAGGCTTCTAAGCCTTGAGCTTCGCCTGTATTCGACATTTTAAGCTGATAAAATAACTCAAATTCATTTTGCGCTATTGCGTGAGATATTAAGTTAGCGACTTGCGCTTTTCGTTTGTTATCTTCAAGCATTTTATGGTGGAATATTGTATATGCGCCTTTGCCTTTTTCTTTTGATGTGTACATTGCAATATCGGCATTACTGATAAATGTATTTATACCAAATTCAGCTTCTTTGGCACTTGCAATACCAATACTAATACCCGCTGGTACGTCCCACTCATTTATAGTGAATGGCTCTTTCATACCCTCAATGATACTTTCGGCAATATCTATAACAATAGATTGCTCAGTGATATTAGGTAGCATAATTAAAAACTCATCACCGCCTAAGCGTGCAATTATGTCGTTACTACGCAGATAACTTTTCACTTTTTTAGCCACAGCTTGTAAAAGCATATCTCCGGTTTCATGGCCTAGGGTGTCGTTAACGCCTTTAAAACTATCAACATCAAAGAACATAATCGCAACGTCTTGATCGTTACTTTTACTACTAGCCAGCTCGAGTTTGAGTAGGTCCATAAAAAACATGCGATTAGGTAAACCTGTTAATATATCGTAGTTGGCGAGGCGCTCCATTGAATGCGTTTGTACTAAAAGTTGTGCGGTATGTTTATGATTGGTTTGAACTTGGGAGTCAATTGTTTGTAGTAATGCATTAATGTCGTTACCAAGTTGAGATACTTCATCATGACCAGTGACTTGGTATTGAAGCTTATAATTTGTTGATTTTTCAACTTTCTGTGTGAACTTCGAGAGCGCTAAAAGTGGGCTTAATAAACGCTGATATATCCAAAATGAAATAATAATGGTGAGTGCAATAATTAAAACAACAAATGGAGCTGCACTATAAAAAAGGCTAATTTTACTTTCATTCAGTGGCTTTTTAAAGTCTTGCACAATGAGCAAATATCCAATAGGAAACTGCTCCTCCCCAATTGCCTTTAAGGCCACTAGTCCTTCATTGGTTATTGTAACCGCATAAGGTAAATTTTTTGGTTGAATACTTATAAGTTCAGGCTTAAAGCTCTCAAGCTCTAAATAGTTAGGGTGGACATACGATTGGATTAATTGCCAGTCAGCGTCAAATACATTAACAAACTTAATGTGTTCATATCGATCAAAACCGAGCAATTCGGTGGTTATAGAGAACAAATCAACTTGCTCAGACATAACACGTAATAAGCTATCGGAAATATTTGAAGACATTGCATCTAAGTTTTGTTTAACAGATTGGCGATATAAATCTTCGTGTTCATTAATCGCGAGGAAAAAAACTAAATTTGCGCTAAATATAATTAAAACCGTTGTTATTATAATAAATTTATATCGAATACTATGAAGCATCAAATCTAACCCTTAACCATCATTTAATTATGTTTTAGTTATTATTGTGTAATCAGGCAATCCATAATTACAAAAAAGTTACTGACTACGCCCTTTGTAGCACTAAAAGCTTAACATTGAGAATGCTTTTAAATTCATATACTAAATATAGCTGTTTATTTAATTTTGTACTGACTTACTTTGTTGCAATTTCATTCTTGGTTTAATAAGTGACCTGTGTAAAACTACCTTAGTTAATTTAGTAAATCAGGTGACATGAATGTCGAATATTAAAGCTTGGAAACTTATAAGCCTGTTTTGTTTGTTCGCAGTGCTTATGGGTTGTCAATCTAAAGAAGAGCAGCTGCAACAAACAATTCAAGAGTCTATTAAAAAAGCAGATACAGAGCTGTCACAGCTTGGTACTGCGCTTGATAATGGGAATGTGCGCAATGCTGTATTACTTAAAGAATATGGCGAGCTCCTTAAAAAACAACAGCCAGAGCTTACAAAAGTTGTTGATGTAATTACCCTTGATGCAACGCGCCGAGGCGCACTTTATAGTGGTTTAACACAGCGACTTAAAGATATTAAAGGAACTTACTTAATTCCTCCTTACGAAGATACGTTGCATAGTATTGATTTGTTGCGTGATGCGTCTAAACCTACGCTATTTTCTGATGCGTTAACCGATCCTATTAATATGCTAGCTGATATGTCCAAAGGCACTTTAGCGCGTGTAGGCGCAATTAGTAAGCAAGCTGAAGGTGAGGGTGTTGGTAACCAAATGGTAGGTAACCCTAACTATGGTAACTGGCAAACAAATAGTAATGGTATTAGCTTTTGGCAATGGTACGGCATGTACCGTATTTTAGGCGATGTATTTGACCGTGTTGAATATGGTAGTTGGAGCAAGCGCCGAAAGTATAGTTATTACAATGACTATGGCCGTTCGCGTTATTCAAGCCCTAAACAAATTAAAACCCAAAGCGCGCTAGAAACACGCACGCGCCAAACATATCAACGCCAAGGTAAGCAGTTTACAAGCCCTTATGCGAGTAAAAAAACAGGTGCATCCGGTTTAAGCCGTAGTAGTTATACGCCACCAAAAAGCCGCAGTAGTTATTCTCGTTCGAGCAGTTATAACAATAGCTCAGGATCGGTGCGTGATAGCGGTAGCAGAACCTCTCGTGGCGTGAGCCGTGGTAAGTAAAAGAATAAAGTTGGAGTTAGAATAATATGTATGAATTTAATGGAATAACTATGTGGTCGCTACAAGCATTGGCGATTGATTTTGCAATTATTGTTTTATTATTTGTAAGCCTTAAATATATAAAAGGCTGGGTTTCAAACTTACACGCAAATGATGAAATAACAGAGCGTGATAACTTTGCTTTTGGTATTAGCTTTGCCGCTGGTTTAGTGGCACTGGCGATTGTATTAACAGGTGTAAGTAGTGGTGCTTTTGCTGCAACACTGCAACAAGAAGCACTGCAAATGTTAGCTTACGGCGCATTAGCAATTGTACTTATTAAGTTGGGTCACTTTTTTCAAGATAAAGTAGCGCTTCGTAAAGTAAGCCTGCACGACGAAATAGTTAAAGGTAACGTTACAGCTTCAATAATTGATTTTGGTCATGTTGTTAGCGTTGCAATAGTTATTCGCTCAGCACTTTTATGGGTGGCTACTGATGGCTGGCATGGCCTTCCAATTGTAATTGCTGCCTTTATTATAGGTAGTGTTGTATTACTACTTGTTAGCCAGTACCGAGTGCAGTTATTTAAGCGTACAAACAAAAGTGGCGACTGCCTACAACAAGCAATTGTTGATGGTAACTTAGCTGTGGGTATTCGTTACGCTGGATTTTTAATAGGTAGTGCATTAGCTATTACAGCTGCAACGGGTGTTGCGCCATACGCTGCTGATAACATTAATGCGAGTTTACTATACTGGGCTATTAGCGCTGTAGTGAGCCTTGTCGCATTTATTATTTTGCACTTAGTGACAATTAAAATAATTTTATCTGGTTGCGATATTTCAGATGAAGTTAATCGTCAAAAAAATGTAGGTGTAGCAGCTATTTCTGCAGCAGTATCATTTGCTGTAGGTATCACTATGGCAACCTTACTAGGCGCATAATCAGTGTCATCAACCAACACTCCCCCAAGTAAGTCTCGCTTACTTGGGCACGATATATTACTAATTACTGTTATGGCCGTGCTTGCTGGGTGCGGCCTTATTTATGAATACTTACTGTCTCATTATGCGGGCCGTGTACTTGGCTCAGTAGAAAGCGCTATTTACGCCATGATCGGTACTATGATTGTAGCAATGGGCTTAGGCGCTTTTTTAGCGCGCTGGTTTAAAGATGCATTTACCGCTTTTGCTTGGCTAGAAAGCATTATTGCTTTGGTTGGCATGGGCTGCATTTTAGCGATAGCGGGTGTAATAGCTGTAAGTTATTCTCTTCCTCATTTATTTTCGAGCATTTTTAACTTACCCCCAGACGTTGTACTTAATGGTTACGTATTTCAAAAGCTACAAGAGTGGTCACGTTTTCTACCTTATGTTTTTGGTTTAATACTGGGTTTATTTATTGGTATGGAAATACCGCTTATAGCGCGCATTCGTCAGCACGTTTATGGCCGTTTTTTAGAAAACAACGCAGGGACTATTTATGGTGCCGATTATATCGGTGCTGGTATTGGTGCAGCCATTTGGGTAAGTATCATGCTCTCAATGCCTATAATGCAAGCTGCAGCGTGGACGGCGTTATTTAATATCATCGCAGGACTCGCTTTTTTATGGCGTTACCATGCCCATGTGCGCTTTGCTAAGGCACTTTTAGTTTGCCATATAGTACTGTTGGCATTGTTTGGCTTTATTTTAGTATTTGGCAGTAGCTGGATGAACAATCTAAGTAATGTTTTATACAAAGATAAAGTAATTTATTCGCAAGCAACTAAATACCAACACGTAGTTTTAACCGAAAGGTTAAGCAAAAACCAACCTCAGCCAATTACCGATTTATATTTAAATGGGCGTTTACAGTTCTCAAGTATTGATGAGCAAATATATCATTCAATGCTGGTTTATCCTGCAATGCTTGCCTCTAACAGACACGACCGTGTATTAATAATAGGTGGTGGTGACGGGCTTGCACTTAGAGATGTTTTAAAATGGCCTGTGAGTGAAGTAACGTTAATAGATTTAGACGCGCAGCTTCTCAATTTATTTGGTCATAAAGACGGTGACTTTACCCCGCCAGAGCACATCAATAAGCGATTACTACAGCTAAACAATAAATCGATGCAAGACTCGCGAGCCAACATAATTGTGGGTGATGCATTTTTAGAAGTAGAAAAGCTGCTTGATCAATCTAAGCAGTTCGACACTATCTTAATTGATTTACCGGACCCAAATCACCCTGATCTAAATAAAATGTACAGTGATTACTTTTATAATCATGTACGTCAGTTATTAGCACCCGATGGCGCAATGGCGGTTCAATCAACTTCACCTTACCACGCTAAAAAAGCGTTTTTAAGCATTGCTAAAACAGTTAAAGCCGCAGGGTTTGAGTATGTTGAGCAGTATCAGCAAAACATACCTTCGTTTGGGCAGTGGGGCTGGACTATAGCCACTAAAATGGGTCAGTCGGCTAGTGGCCGTATTAATGATGAGACGGCTATGCCTGTGCCATCAAGATGGATTAGTAAAGAATATTTATTGGCAAGTTTTGTATTTCCTAACCACTACTTTGAACAAGTTAAAAGTATTGAGGTCAATAGGTTAGGATCTGGTCAGCTTTATGATTACTACCGAACTGCATGGCAAATAGAAAGCGAATTGTATAAAAACTAACAAAACATGGTTGACATAATATGTCGACCATGAGAATCTTAACTCAGACATAATATGTCAAACGACAAAAGGCAGAGACATGGAATTAAATGAACTTTCAATAAAATTAGCTTCTTTTGAAACTGAAGGCGCTAACTTTGAGTCTTTCTTGATTGCCAACCCAGGCGAGCAAGATGTTTTACAAGTCATTGTTGATGGAAATGATGAACTTCCAATTTTTGTTACACAAACGCAAGAGCAGTTGTTATGTATTAGCTACTTGTTTGACGAAGATGAAGTTAAGAGTGAATTACGCAACGAGTTAAACGAAACATTACTACGTTTAAACGTGCCAATTCCACTGAGTGCATTTGCTAAAATCGATAACAAATACGCGATTTTTGGTGCACTGTCGGTAAATTCATCATTAGATGACGTTACCCACGAACTAGTGACTTTAGCCGATAACGCTATCGATGCACTAGAAGCCGTGACCTTGTATTTAAACGATTAATAGCCAGTTAGTGGAGTTAAGATTATGAGTATTTTAAAAAAATTATTTACAGCAGTACGTGGCGGCGCTCGTGAAGCAGGCGAAGCAATTGTAGACAAAAATGGCATCCGTATTTTTGAGCAAGAAATTGCAGACGCGCAAAATGCACTTCACCGCGCTAAAAAAAGCCTTACAGAAGTAATGGCTAAAGAAATGCAAACTAAGCGTAAAATTAGCGCTGTAGATGCATCAATCGCTGAACACGAAGCGTATGCAGGCCAAGCTCTTGAAAAGGGCAACGAAGCGTTAGCATTAGAAATTGCAGAAAAAATTGGTGACTTTGAAGCTGAAAAAGCCGAAAACGAGCAAGTATTATCTGGCTTTAGTAACCATATTGTTGCACTTAAGCAGCAAGTTAAAGATGCTGAAAAATCGATTAAAGAGAATCAACGCCAGCTTACAATGGTTAAAACCACTGAAAGCGTACAGCAAGCAACAATGGCTGTTAACAGCACGCTTAATACAAACAGCTCGTCTATGACATCGGCTCGTCAATCGCTTGAACGTATTAAACAGCGTCAACAAGATCGTAGCGACCAGCTAGGTGCTGCAAAGCAACTTGAGTCAGACGTAAATGGCGATGACTTAAAAGCAAAAATGGCTGAAGCAGGCATTGGCGACACAAGTCCAAAAAGTGCTGATATTTTAGCTCGCATCAAAGCGAAGCAAAATAGCTAACCATTACGTTTATACTTTAAAAAGGTAACCGAGTTTTGCTCAGTTACCTTTTTTGCTTAGAAGGCAGCCTTCCTATGTTTAATTTTTTCAAATCTAAAAAAGAGCCAGAGCGTCAGCTTAATCATCCGAGCGAGCTTAAAAAAGGCGACATGTTTAGCGTTATCGACTCATTTGCTTATCCGGCATGGTTAAAAGGTGAAACGCTACGTGTTACTGATATTCAGACTTACCAATATCAGCACAGCAGCGATACTGAATTTGTACTTGAGACAAATAGCGGCCAAGTTGTATTTTTACAAATTGAGCAAGATGACGGCGAAGAGTGGGCTAACTTTTCTATTAAAATTCAGCGAAACGAAGTTGAAGAGATATTTGGCCTTGATGAGTTTGCGCGTATTTTTGATGAAGAGTCGTTAACCCACATTACAGTGCAAAATACACCAGAGCGCTTTATGCAGTTTTTAGCTAAAAGCTATCAACAAAGCGAGTCGCCTTATGTGTGTTATTTCCATAATAAAGATTACCGCAACCAAACTTTGCCTCGTTATGAGCAAGAAGGTGGTGAGCCATGTGAAATGATTTGTTTAGCATCAGATAATGAAGGCTTTGGTTTAAATATCGAAATTTGGGATGGCGGCGAAACCGAAGTATCGCTAACGCTCATGCGTCCAATGTCTGATATTGTAGACTTGTTTCCCGGAGATGCTAAGTGAGTGATGCTAAAGACAAGTGGTTACGTCAGGAACAAGCTGTACGTGCCACACAAATGGCATTTGATCTAAGCAGTGAAGTTCAAAAGCTGATAAAAAAGCAAGCTATTGACCAAGAGTTAACGCCGTCAGATATGATCCGTAAAATACTTGGCTTAGATGTAAAGTCTAAAAAAACGCGTCAACGTTTATCGTTTAATTTAAATGATGATGAGATTGCGCAACTAGCCAGTCGCTTTGATGTCCCAAGTGATGATAAGCGAGCCGTAAAACAACAAGTAGCTGACTTACTAATTGCTCACACTAAAAAAACTAAGTAGTTGCACTAGATTATTATGAATATTACTCTAATTGCTTATCTACTTATTTTTGCGTTGTTTGGTACTGCGGCGAGTTATTTTGTACGCTTTATTTATGCATATTGGGTGCTTAAAACAATGCCCATGAAGTACATTATAAAAGCGGGTATTTGCGTAGTGCTGGTTGTTGTAATTTCAGCGTTAATTCCGTATTTAGGTTAACGCTGAAATTAGCTTATATGCGACCGTTTTTATTTTATATCAAACGACTGGCATTGGTGATTAATACACAGCGATTGCACTTCAAGTACTGGTGAACAATCGGTTAAGCCTTGTGCTTTATTTTGTATTTTTTCTTGTTTTGTTATTTGTTGAGCAAGCTGTTCTGCTTCTTCTTGAGATGTGTTCAGCGTTGAATAAACAGCATACTTACTCGGTCCGCCGCATGCGCGGGCGCCCACTTCAAGTACTTTGCACTGAAAGCTTGCAGTGCAGCTGTTATTACTCACCATATTATTCAGATCATAGTTTAAGTCAGATAAGTTTTTACTTTGCTCATTTGACGTCACAGTACTAGCACAACCACTTAGTAGTAAAATGCTGCTAGCAATGCTTAAAATTGATAGTTTAATTGCCGATGGTAAACAACTCATAACGTTATCCTTAAAATGCACTTACCGCTGAACCTTCAAGTTTAACACATTTATTTTCAACACACTGCGTGCTTGGCGTTGTTAAATGCTGACAAATGCTCATCATCCCTTTTTGTGAATTATAGTTACTTTCAAGCTTAGTAATTTTATCGCTAAGGGCTGCTACTTGTTTTTCAGACGCTGATTTTGTTGAATACACAACAAAGCTACTTGGCCCGCCACACGCGCGACTGCCTACTGCACTTATTCTGCATTGAGTGCTGGTATCACATTGCTTATCTGTAATTAGCGTATTTAATTCGGCTTTAGCTGTTTTTATATCGTCTATTGAAACGTTTTTTAAATCAGCTTTTGGTATTTTTTCAGCAACTACGTTCTTTTTAGTATTTTCTTGTAATTGAGTGTTTTCTTTTAGCTTTTGTAGCTCTTGCTTTGGTGCTTCAGCTTCTGAGGTTATTGTTACTTGCTGCGTTTCAGTTGGCGTTTTATCTAAGCATGCAGTTAAACAAAGTGGTAAAAGTATGGCTAACAATGGGGTACGCATAACAAACCTTGATAGTGATGAAATATTCATCACTATCATACACGGTGCATTTTTTACGGCAATAAAAACTATATTATCAAGTAATTAAAGCCGTGAAAAATATCGTTTATTAAAGTCCACCCTGCGTTAGTTTGGTGGGATTAAGTAGCTTTTCGAGTTCACTGCGTGGTAAATCGGTTTCTTGTTCGGCTACATCAATAATAGGGCGGGCTTCCTTATAAGCCTGCTTTGCTATTTTTGCTGCTTTTTCATAACCGATCACCGGATTGAGCGCAGTCACTAAAATTGGATTTTTAGCGAGTGCTTTATCTATATTAGGCTTATTTACTTTAAAGCTGGCAATGGCTTTATCGCCCAATGCTTGTGCGCTATTGGCAAGTAATTCTATGCTTTGCAAAATATTATACGCAATGACTGGCAGCATAACGTTTAGCTCAAAATTACCCGCTTGGCCTGCTACTGTAAT
>NZ_AUTI01000220.1:0-3220 GCF_000497995.1 Pseudoalteromonas sp. TB25 | reverse complement strand
TAAATTTTATGCCGCCCGCATTGCTTCTTTTTTCTCTGGATTTAAATTTACTTCATTGATCATCGTCCAATTTCGAGACTTTCCTGACCAACGAATTGGGTTCTGTAATTTCGCCATTTCATTTATCTGATGACGTTTCGCTAGTATCGCTTTATCTAATCCTAAATGACGCTGGTTTGGCGTGACAAATTTAATACCGCTGTGCAAGTGCTCATCGTTGTACCAATCAACAAATCCGCTAACCCACTTTCTTGCGCTACCCATGCTTTCAAAGGCTTTCTCAGGGTATCCCGGGCGATACTTTAACGTCTTAAATAGCGATTCAGAATAAGGATTATCATTACTCACAGACGGTCGGCTAAATGAAGGAACAATACCTAACTCCTGCAATGTCGCTAATAACGTTGCCCCTTTCATTGGACTGCCATTATCCGAGTGCAACGTGACTTGCTCAGGCTTTACCTGCTCTCGCCTGCAAATATCTACCATTAAATCAGCCGCCAGTGTGCTTAGTTGTGTGTCATGAACCTGCCAACCAACTATTTTTCGACTATAAATATCCATCACTAAATATAAGTATAAAAACTGACCTTTAACAGCTGTTGGCAAATACGTGATATCCCATGTATAAATTTCGTTTACACGTATTGCCTTGAGCGCTTTTGGCTTTTTTATCTTTTTATTTGGTTTAACTTTTTCTCTGTGTGTTAATAATTTATGTGATTTCATAACGCGATAAAACGAGCTTTCTGATGCTATCCACACACCTTTATCCAATAGTTTAGGGACTATCTTACTGGGTGGTAAATGTCCATATTCTATTGAATTAACAGTCTTAATTATACGCTGTTGTTCTAATTCAGTTAGCCTGTTAGGTGGTCGCTTTATCGTACTTGTTCGCTTATCTGTCATATCATCAGCTTCAATCCAGCGTTGAATTGTTCTTGCCGTTAGACCAAGTAACTCACATGCTTTTTCTTGCCTTGCCCCTGATTCCTGCGCATCGGTAATGAGCTTTATCAATTCATGACGCTCAGTTGAGCTGGTTAATCGTCCTCGTTGAAACCCCAAAGCGCATCTGCTTTTTTTTTGAGTACAAGTAAGGCGGCTGTTTCTGCTAACGCTTTGTCTTTACGATTAAGCTCTTTTTGAAGCTGCTTAATTTCTTGTTTGAGCTGTTTACTGTCTGATTTTACGGGCGTCGTTGAAGGCCCTTGAGCAAAATCTTGCTTCCATTGTTTAATATGATGCGGGTAAAGCCCCTTAGCACGGCAATATTCATTAAGAGCTGCTTCATCTAAACTCGCACATTCAATAATGGCGTTAAGCCTTTCTTCTAAGCTCCAGTCATGAGGGCGTTTTTCTGTTGTCATGTGACTACCATTATTTTTAGTTTCAAGTTCATGGTTTTTAGCAAGCGCGATCCATCGTTGCAAGGTTGAATAACCGATGCCTAAATCAAGCGCAATATCTTCTAGGCGAACATCATCACATTGGGATAATGCTTTTTCAACAGCTTGAACTTTAAATTCTTGTGTAAATCGACGTCTCATTTTATCTGCCTCTATTAAAAGTTAGAGGCGACAACTATCCTGACACAGGGGGATGAGAAGGTAAAAACCAGTGCTTACTCGTATTTGAATACTATTTTTATACAATCACTTACTCTAAAAGCGCAGCGCCTCTAAACCTCTTTGTGAATAATTGCATTTAAAAATATTACTCACAAGGAGAAGTGAAAGAGAAGAAAATGAGAAGATAAAAATCAATGTTTGCTCGTAGTTGTATTAAATAGCTTTTACTTTTTAAAACCATAAGGGCAGTTTTTACAACCATTTTTGCAGCACGAACCACGCTTTAAAAAGAACCACTTACTAAATACCATGTAACCACTTTGCATGGTGTAGTCGAGCCCTTCAATTAAATTGTCGTTACCTCTATATTGCTTTGCAAAGTCTATTTGGGTTTTAATAGGTTGTGTATAAACACCCTCTAAAAAAGTATTTATTTTATTAAGCGTGCACTTGCGGCATAAACAACTTGTTGCTGTGATATCAAGCGGTAAAATAGCCGGCAGCTCATTGCACCAACACGCTGATATATCGTCTACATTACACGTTAGAGTACTGTGGCATTGAGTACAGTTAAGTTGAGTCATTATAATTCTTTTTAGTAACAGTGAGCCAAGAATAACAAATATTATGAATACACAAAAAGCATTAGCTGAATTTATTACATTTGGAGAGCAAAGGGACGAAGCTATATCGGTTATCGTTTCAAGCCCTGCTGATAGCAATAAAGCTCACTATACTCTCTCAACCGAGGTTTTAATTGATGTGCTTAAACGCTGTTTAAGTAACGAAATAGACTTAGATGATTTGGAGCTTTGGGCAAACGTAATTGAATCGCGAGATGACATTGATTGTACTGAGCATGAAGGTTTTATTTATGCGCTCAGTAATAGCGAGCAAATGGGAGAGCTTAATCATCAAAAGCTTGCTCAAATAGTTGCGTTAGTAAAAGTTTGATTTGTTTAAAAAGCGAGGTGTAAAACCTCACCTACAAAAAAAACTCACCTACAAAAAAACCGCATTTCAATTGAATGCGGTTTTTAAATTGAGAACAATCGTTTTAAGCGATTATTTATGATATCCCAAGCACGTTTCTACTTCGTTTTTAGAACCTAAAATAACAGCTACTCGCTGGTGGATTGCATCAGGCTGAATATCCATAATACGCTCAGTACCGGTCGATGCGATACCGCCAGCTTGCTCTACTAACATAGCCATTGGGTTTGCTTCATAAAGTAGGCGTAATTTATTTGGCTTTTTAGGATCTTTGGTGTCGGTAGGGTAAGTAAATAAACCGCCACGGCTAAGCACGCGATGTACATCGCCCACCATTGCTGCAATCCAGCGCATATTAAAGTTTTTAGCGCGCGGGCCTGTATCGCCTGCTAGCAAATCATTGATATAGTTTTGCATAGCTGGCTGCCAATGGCGTTGGTTAGACGTATTAATGGCAAATTCGTTTGTATCAGCAGGGATTTCGGCAAAATCTTGTGTAAGTAAAAAGCTGCCTTGTGTTTTATCAAGGGTAAACATGCGCGTGCCTTTACCTGTAGTCAGCGCAAGCATTGTTGATGGCCCGTAAAGTACGTAACCTGCAGCAACTTGCTTATGGCCGGGCTGCATAAATATGCTTTGATCAGCAGCGTCAG
>NZ_AUTI01000219.1:0-8523 GCF_000497995.1 Pseudoalteromonas sp. TB25 | reverse complement strand
GATATGTTTGTTGCCATAAAGCCTGATATCGAAATTTTAAATACAGGCAGCACATCAAAACAGTTTAAATACGTCATTGATTTTAAAGCAGTTGAAAAAACACTAGCAAACGACAGCAGCATAAGCGCGCTGTGCGTATCACGCCCTACTAACCCAACAGGTAATGTAATTACTGATGATGAAGTAAAACACCTTGATTTGCTCGCTAAGCAATATGGTATTCCACTCATTATTGATAACGCATATGGCGACCCGTTTCCAGGTTGTATTTACACCGATGCAAACCTAACGTGGAACTCAAACATTATTTTATGTATGTCACTTTCAAAACTGGGCCTACCGGGTTTACGCAGCGGTATTGTGGTTGCCAATAATGAGATTATTAAAGCAATTGGCCGCGTAAACGGCAGCATGGTGTTATCGCCAAATAGTATTGGTCCAAGCTTAGTGACACGCTTAATTAACGACAACGAACTACTGCCACTGTGCCGCAACGTTGTACTGCCTTTTTATCGTAATAAAGCACAAATCGCGATTGAATTATTTGATGAAGTATTTGCCGAACTACCTGTTTATTTGCACAAAGTTGAAGGTGCATTTTTTATGTGGCTGTGGTTTAAAGATGCAAAAATAACAAGCGAGGTATTGTATCAACAACTCAAAGAACAAGACGTGTATGTGATCCCAGGTCACAACTTTTTTATCGGCATTGACGATGATTGGGCGCACAAGCACGAGTGTATTCGTATTAACTATGCTACCGATGCAGATACCCTAAAAAAAGGCTTAGAAGCGATTAAAAACCTAATAAAGTAAATATACTGATGCCGATATTAATATCGGCATCAGTCATTTAACTCGCTTATATATACGTTTAAAATTCATGCAAACGCACTGTATCCCCTTTAAATTTATATACAAGTTGGTATCCTACGCGCCCTTTTTTAACATATGCTTATAAAAAAGAAATCGTCAAGGAGCGACTACTGCTGCAAGGCACTCACTGTAAGTGACAGCTTTAACACAACAGGCATCGCGTATAATTATTGATTTTAAACGTTAGATGTAACTTTAAATAGCAACATGCATTAGCACTATTAAGGTCAATTATGCGATTAGGACCAGGACTACTCGTCACTGCAGCCTTCATTGGGCCAGGAACAATTACTACCGCCAGCGTGGCAGGTGCAAACTTTGGTTTTGCACTTATATGGACATTACTGTTTTCAGTAGTTGCCACTATATTATTACAATCTATGGCGGCGCGCCTTGGCGTTGCCACCGGGCAAGATTTAGCTCAAGCACTCAGAGCACATATTCAAACGCCTTTATTTAAATCTTTAGCTATATTTTTAGTCATTAGCGCCATTGGTGTGGGCAGTGCAGCTTATGAAGCGGGTAACTTAAGTGGCGCTAGCATGGGATTAATTGAAATATTCCCTCAAGTTAGCTCCCAACTATGGACACCACTTATTGCTTTTTTTAGTGCAGCTTTACTGTATAGCGGCAAACATAAAGTGGTTGAAAACGCGCTAATTTTACTCGTTATTTTAATGAGCTTAGTGTTTATCTCAACACTTGTAATGGCAGCGCCTTCACTGGGTGATGTATTTGCTGGTTTTATTCCTAGTATGCCTGAAGGCTCTATTACAACCATACTAGCTTTAGTTGGTACTACCATTGTGCCGTATAACTTGTTTTTGCACTCCGGCGTACTCGCTGCTAGACACGATAGTAACAGCGACATGCAAAAAGTGATTAAACAAACAAATGTTGATACAGGCCTATCAATCACTTTAGGCGGTGTGATCACTTTAGCTATTTTATCTACAGCTTCAGTTGCATTTTATGGCACCGATGCGGGGCAAATTAGTGCGGCTAACATGGCTGTGCAGCTAGAGCCATTGCTTGGCGATGCCGCTCATTACTTTTTTGCTATTGGCTTATTTGCTGCAGGTTTAACAAGTGCTATTACAGCGCCGCTTGCCGGTGCTTACGCCGTGTGTGGCATGTTAGGATGGTCTAACGATATGAGTAACACGCGCTTTAAAGGCGTCGCTATTGTTATTTTATTGTTTGGTGCTGCTGTGGCGTCACTCGGTTTAGACCCTGTCGCGGTAATTATATTCGCGCAAGCGGCTAACGGGTTATTACTCCCTATTGTTAGCACCTACCTTGTATGGCTAGTTAATCAAAAAGGGGTTATGGGAAACTACACTAACTCTTTGTTATTAAACCTGGTAACCCTACCCGTTTTAATCCTAATTTTTGGGCTAAGTAGCTACAAACTAATTAGTTTAATTTTTTAATTAAATTCTAAAAACCATATTTAAAGCCCGCTGTTTACAATAAACAGCGGCCTTTATTTATTAACCACTAAATAACGTATAAGCCGTACTTATATTCACACATCTAACACGCTTTTTGGTTTTTAGTTGCCTTAACTAATTGCGAAAACGCAAAACCACCTACCGCACCTGCAAGCAGTTGAGCATAAAAACCCCAGCCTCTTGCGCCCGCTATAATATGAATATTCATAATTGATTCAATGGCAATTAACACAATAGCAAATGCCACAATGCCAGCAATAACAAATAGCTGAGTACTGTATTTTTGAACCTTTTTATTAAGCTTTGCGGTAACAAAAAAAGCGATGGCAAGTGCTACGGCAATAATAGCGCCGTAGGTAGGTAATAGGCCTAACCAATCATCAAGCGTTAAACTAGCACGATCACTAAAGCCCACCACTACACCTACATTAACTAATTGATTGACAACGTATTGGCTATGAAACAAGCTAGCTAGTGTGAATGTAAGTAACCAAGAAACTAAAAATGAAGGCAATACACGTGTTAAAAACGACATGGTTATCTCAACTTAAAATAAAGCTTTTTTCTTATACTGGCCATGCTAGCAAAGGCTTGCCCGGTAAACAATGTATCTCTTTTTTTACTCTGCTTTCGCTTTGTGCGTTTTCTGTTAATGCAAGCGCTGCGCTACCAAAGGAGCAATACAGTACACAAACACTGGCTACGCAATTACAGTCTCCGTGGAGCATGGTTGAACTACCAAACGGCACATGGTTAATTACAGAGCGTGATGGTCACGTAGTTATAGTTAAAAACAATGCGCAATCAAGAGTAAAATTAAACCTAACAGGTTTATACGTTGCAGGCCAAGGTGGTTTACTCGACATTGTATTATCACCAGATTATAACGACTCAAAAGAAATTATTTTTACTTATGCCCAAGGTGATGCAAGCGCAAATAGGCTGGTTGTTGCCAAAGCCACGTTTAATGGCACTGACTTTTCAAAGCCTAACGTTATTTATAAAGTAGCGACTGATAAAAACACACCGCAACATTACGCAGGACGCGCCCTTATCCTACCCGACAATACATTATTAGTTTCAACGGGCGATGGGTTTGACTTTAGAGAGCAAGCACAAGTTATCACCAGCCAACTTGGTAAAATATTACGTATAAACCTAGATGGCACCATTCCAACAGATAACCCATTTATTAATCATAAAAACCTAAATGCACATGCTGTCTACTCACTCGGTCATCGTAACCCTCAAGGCTTAGTTTATGATTACGATACGCAGCAAATTGTTAGCAACGAACACGGCCCTGCAGGCGGCGACGAGCTAAACTATTTAACCGCTGGCACTAATNGCTGGCCGGTAATCACCTATGGCAAAGATTACTCGCAAGCGCGTATTTCACCCTTTACCGAATATAAAGGCATGCAAAAACCAAGTGTTAATTGGACTCCATCAATAGCGCCATCAGGCATGGCGTATTACGGCTCTAAACATGCAGCTTTTCCCTCGTTACAGCAACATGTGCTTATCACTACCCTTGTTGATAAAAAACTCTACAGCGTTAATCTGGCAAGTGGTGAATTTACGCAGTCTCACGTATTTCCAGAAGCCGCAGGCAGGTTAAGAGATGTGTTTATAACTGATAAGGGTAACGTCGCGGTATTAACAGACGGTAAAGAGGCAAAGCTGATGTTGTTTCAAGCAAATTAATTCACAAAGAGGATTAGAGGCGCTTCGCTTTTGGAGGATAAAAGCGGTTTCAATAGGCCGTATTAATAAATTTAAGAACTCTGTTGGGTGGCGCCTTCGGCTTAACTAACCTACCTTTTTAAGTAGGTCGGATAAGTGGCGAAGCCACGCCATCCGACAAAAATAGTGAATTAACATCGGACAACCCAACTTACCACGTGCTTTAGAACTTGACGTCTGAAGTCAAGATTTGATCCTTTATTTTTTTAGCGCTTGCTGTCCACCTCAGGGCGTGTTGTTATATGACTTTTACGTTTTAAATTATGACCACAATATATGAACTTTAACCTTGTAGGTTTGCCAATTTATTTGAACCCAACCACCTACAGCGTTCTCTTCTCCAGGGTATATTTCATATTCACTAATAAACTCTGTTATAGATATTGGGTTGTTATCCTTTAACCGTTTTGAGTTACTTATCCAATTTTTGAGATTTGTCTCAGTACTAGTAAACTCCATATCATATGTTCGATTGAATCCACCGCCATACATTTCTATATTAAAGTCTTTAATATTTTCAGGTAAATCTGCTAGTCCACCCCAAGATAAAGTGTGCTTAATAGAGTCATTTACTCGCCAAGGGAACATATAGCTAGAAGTTTCATACCAAATCGTTCCCATAACAAGAACAACCAATATGAAGAAACTCCACAATAATTTTTTTAGCACGGAACATCCCTAGTCATATAAACGCCGTTTTAAGCGGCAAATTGCAGTTGGCTAAAATAAGTGAGGCACGAACAAAAAGCCAACTGTAATTTGTCCGACTTAAAACCCTTCTATGGATAATAAACCCATAAATTAATTAATACTTTAACCAAGTTCGGGTAATATGAGGCTCAAGCTTTGGCTGCCTTTTATACAGTAGTTCGATTGATTGAAGGCTCCTCTATTGAGAGACCGATAACAAGAAAGAACGCTGTATAAACTCCAAGCATTAAACTCGGATAGTCAACGGGGCCTCGAGCCCGAATCGCAAGGCAGAGTCAGCTTATTATGAATACACTCAATAATCAAAATGAAATTAACGTCGGTGTCGATACAGGTAAAACTCAACTCGATATTTACATCCGACCGTTAGATATATATTTCACCGTAGAAAACAATGACGGCGGCATTAAAAACACTAAAAAAGCACCCAATAACGCGTGTTACTATTGAAGCAACTGGGCGCCTTGAACACCCCTTTATCATGGCGTGTGCTCAAGCGAATATTCCTTTCGTTGTTGCTAATCCCGTTAATATTAAACGTTTCGCAGGTGCAATCGGCCAAAAAGCAAAAACAGATAAACTTGATGCGCAGCTCATCGCTCATTTTGGTGAAGCAATAAAGCCACCACTCTCATCTTTAAAGCCAGAGCAGATGCGCTTGATGAGTGATTTACTTTCTAGAAGAAGGCAGTTAATGGATATGCAAACGATGGAGAAAAATCGTTCACAGATAATGCCAAAAACAATATCATCGCTAATAAAGCCTATCCTGACGGCATTAAAAAATCAGATTGACAAAGTCGATTTGAAACTACAAAAGCTCATCAAAGAATGTGACGAATATAAGGTCAAGAATGACATTATTCAAAGTGTGCCTGGCGTTGGTAATGTTGTCGCGTTTAACTTACTTAGTGACATGCCTGAGCTTGGGTGTGTAAACAATAAAGAGGCTGCATCACTGGTTGGTGTTGCACCATTTAATCGAGAAAGTGGTGCTTATCAGGGTAAACGGATGATACGAGGTGGACGGCCAATAATTAGAACCGCAATGTATATGGCAATGATGTCAGCTATCCAATGTAACCCTAAATTTAAAGCTATTTATCATCGGCTANGGGAAACCTAAAAAAGTGGCTATTATTGCCTGTATAAGAAAGCTTATAGTAATCATAAATTCTATGGTGAGGGATGGTGTCATGTGGGATCCTAAAATGGTTTGAAATTAGGAATTGACACCATAGTCACTTGTTAGCACTACTTTTCTCTAAATGTTGAATTACTTTACTATTAAAAGGAATCTTAAAGCTATTTATTGATGTATTTACTGAAAGCATTAGGTTTTGATAAGAACCCGAGCATCTGTTTTTTACATAATCATTAATGCTGTTTTCAGTGTTTGAAGGAAGCACATAAACACCTTGCTCCCCGTAAGCTAACGGCATAGGAAGCTGGTTACCACGCGGATCTAACTGCGCAACCATTAGTGCAACATCAGAATCTTTTGAATAAATAGATAGTGAATTTATATTGCTTGGCTTATTACCAGTTGAAGTTACTTTAACTGTCAAACGCTCAATTATATCTGGCGTGAATACGAAAACATCAAATACATTTGTAAGGTTTTCACCGTTAATTTTTTTTTGTTGTTCAGCTAACCACAGTGAAGTGAAAACGGCTGCTAATGCGCCAAGCCCAGCAACCCAACTTCCCATTGCACTTAAAGATGGAATAAGGATATCTTTTAGAGTGTTTTGTTCAAAGGTAACGCCAAAACTAACGCCAATTATAAAACTCAGCACGGCAATTAAGAGAACAATTACTACTACTGAAATTACCTTAATATGCTTCCAATCCACTGAACCTTCCTTGTAGTGCTAACGCCTAAATAACAGGCTAAAAATAGTGGGCTAAAATGGAGCGGAGCGAACAGCCCGCTGTTTTTAGTCCTTGTTGATTTTCTTGTTATATACCCGTTGATACACAGCTACAGCCTGTTTTGCAGAACTGCTCTTAGTTAACAGATAGTTGACTATAAATATTAAAGGAAGGAGTAGCAAGAAAACTAAGTCGCTGGCATCACTTTTAGAAACTGATGACCAAACGGGAAGACTAAAATTACCACTTAATAATAATGTAGAAATGAAAAAACTTTTTAGGTATCCGTCAGTTTCTTTGTAAATATTAAAGTTTCGGAAAAAAAATAAAGCGGCAACCAAAGCAATTAGACTTGAAACGGCAACCTTTTCGTAGTTTCCATTAGCTAACATTGCAGCTAAAAAACCAGGGTACATTGCTAAGATGGCACAAGGCAGCGCAATTATGTTTATCGGCTTAATGATGCACCTCAACTTCCTTTTAGGGTATATAACAACTTTGTATCCGACGTTTGTCGCTTTATAAACCGACAAATGTCCAAATATTACGAAGGTTCTAATTTAACCAGCTAATAAAGACTTGTAAACAACTAGTTAGCCGATATTTCAGTTTCTTTGATGTAGAAATACCCCAAAATGGTAGAGATCAGTAATATCGGACAAAAAAGTAATGAGCCATAAAAATAGGTGTAAGCGATATTATTAATAATGATAACTTGAATTTTTTCTTTAAGTTTTTGCCTTTAATCTAAAACAAAAAAGCCGCTGTTCATTGCAAATAGCGGCTTTCGTATTAAGATTTACAAGCTTAAAGCTTGTTTAACTTAAACTTGATTTTTATTGTTTACCAATCACTTCAAGTCCACCCATGTATGGGCGTAATACTTCTGGTACTACAACTGTGCCATCGGCTTGTTGGTAGTTTTCTAGTATCGCTACTAGTGTACGGCCAACTGCTAAACCTGAACCATTTAATGTATGTAGTAACTCTGGTTTTTTAACACCTTCACGGCGAAAACGTGCTTGCATTCTACGCGCCTGAAAGTCAGCCATGTTTGAACATGATGAAATTTCGCGGTATGTGTCTTGCGCAGGTAACCATACTTCTAAATCGTATGTTTTAGCTGAGCCAAAGCCCATGTCGCCCATACATAAAATTACTTTACGGTACGGAAGCTCAAGTGCTTGTAGTATTTGCTCTGCGTGACCTGTTAACTCTTCAAGCGTTGCCATTGAGTCTTCTGGTTTTACAAGTTGTACAAGTTCAACTTTATCAAACTGGTGTTGACGAATTAAGCCACGTGTATCGCGACCATAGCTGCCTGCTTCACTTCTAAAACACGGAGTGTGGGCAACTAAGCGAATTGGTAAATCGCTTTCATCGTAAATTTCGTCGCGGGCGCTATTTGTAAGCGGTACTTCAGCTGTTGGAATTAAGCTAAAGCCGGCTTGTTGTTCGCCGTCGTCGTTTACAAGGCCTAATGTGTGGAACAAATCGCCCGCAAATTTAGGTAATTGGCTTGTGCCATAAAGGCTTGCGCTATTTACTAGGTACGGTACATACATTTCTGTATAGCCGTTTTTATCAGCGTGTGTATCTAGCATAAATTGCGTTAGTGCACGGTGCATACGCGCAACTTGGCCGCGCATTACAGTAAAGCGTGCGCCACTAATTTTAACGCCCATTTCAAAGTCTAAACCGTTTAGGTCTTGGCCTACATCTACGTGGTCTTTAACCTCAAAATCGAATTTTTTAGGTGTGCCCCACGTTAAAATTTCAACGTTGTCGTCTTCGTCTTTACCTGCAGGTACTGACTCGTCTGGCAAGTTAGGAATTGCTAAAGCAATGTCGTTAATGGCGG
>NZ_AUTI01000218.1:0-38163 GCF_000497995.1 Pseudoalteromonas sp. TB25 | reverse complement strand
GGTCGTCGCATCATTCGCCCACGCGGACCTGGACCTTCTTGTGGCCTAGGCAAAAACTGGCTATTTTCTAATTGCGATTCAACACGTTTTCTAAAGTTTTCGCCATTGCCGACAACACGCTCCCATGAGGGTGTTTGTTCATATTGCTTTGCAAATTGCACAACAAGTGGTTCAAGCGCTTTCACCTCTTTTGCATTAACAAAATCAATTACGCCTTGCCCTATGCTCCACTGTATAAGAACCACCAGCCCTGCAATAACACTAAAGGTAAAACTAAATAGTATTAAAAAAAGTTTATTATGAATTTTCATTAATGCGTGTTTTCAACCTTGCTAGGAAAGCTCTCAAATCGGTATGTTATAAACTCTTTGGTTTGGTCGTTAACATACAGCGTAGCAACTATTTTTTTACCTTGAGCGGTCCAATACATATGACCATGATTATTTAAAGTAACCGATACGGTATTTATACCAGTTTTAAATAAGTTAGCAGGTAAATGCAACGCTTGTCCGTAAATTCGCTGTATTTTAACCCCATTAATGTATAAATGAGCATGACCTTGTAAAAAACCGGTGTCTTGGTTTGTTGTCACGCCCATCATTTGTTGCATGTTCATCGTGCCCTCTGGCGGCACAGACAAATCATAACGCTGTGTATCTAAAATTAAGTTATAACCCGACATACTATCTTTTAATAACTTAAGGCTTAATGCCGGGATTGGCGTGTCATTTGGCACAGCTATAGGCATATGGCTATGATCCATCATTTCCTGCTGCGCAAAGAGCTTGAAGCTCAATAGCGCAGCAGTTGTTAGGATCAATGCGTATTTAAAATAACGCATAGTTACTCCTTACATTCCCGGTGGTGGACCCATTGTTTCGCCAGTATCACAGCGACCAATTGAATTAGCGGCTAATTGACCTTTAAAACGAGGCCCTATTTGATAAGGAAAAGAAGGCTGTAATTTACCATCACTGTCTAACGTTAGTGTTATATGGTAGTGATAACCCTTACCATCATTAGTATCGTGGCCGTTATGCTCATCTAATTGAGCACCGGTTACTGTTTTTTGCGCGTAGTAATAATCTTCAAAGTAATAACCATCGTCGGCATTCAATGTATTACCAGAGAGCGTCGTTACTTGTGCACCTATAGCAGGACCTGCATCACTTGTTTGTGTACCTTGGCTAACATCGTATTGATCAACTAAGGTACAGCTTCGCTCACCCTCAGTACCACAACCCCCTTCACTTGTAGGTGCACCGTAATCTCGCATTTCCCAGCCACTTAATGCTAGTTGTCCGTTACTTTCATAAGGACCATAAAGCGGATAGCCATCAGCTGCAAACCCATAGATAGGTGAATGCGCATCGCCATCATCTTCGAGTAAATCAGCTAAGCAACTAGTATAAAAATGGTGATGATATTCACCGTTAGCAGCATGTCCGCCACACACATCAACATCATATTGCTCAGCAATGGGCGCTAATGTATACCAAATATTATTTCCGTAGCTCATACCATCGCCCCAGTTAAATATACTGGTGCCATTAACCATTAAGCCAACTGTACCTAAACCTGTTTCGCAAGTTTCAGCGTCAGATAAATCGGTAGGTGTTAGCGGAAAATACGCTTCAACCGCTTGTTCTGTTGGGCAACCCGGTCCTGGAGGCCAATAACCTGCACCGCCTGTGTCATCACAGTTTTCAGTGCTGCTGTTATAGCCAATATCTTCACCAAAGGAAATGGTTTGCCCTACTGCTGCAGAAGTTACACCGTTATAAAAATCGGTAGCTGCACGCGGGCGGTTATTTAACGCGTCTACTTGGTCTTGTGTAAGCGTTACATCATATTTAGGAATGTCAGTAGTTTGCACATACATGTATTCAACGTCAGCATCTTCCTCAGTAACGCTAACAACCTCAACTGATTGAACATCTTCAACCACTGCACCATTATTTTGTATGTATGTAGAAGTTGTATCGTTGTTAATTAACCAGCTGGTAAGTTTTGCACTATTATCAACTGTATCTGAGTCTGATGAAGCAATAACATTAACTATAACTGTATCTACAACGACATCGTTTGTGCCATCATCTGCACTAATTTCAAATACAAGTGCTTCATCGGTTAAAACTTCAGGTGCAACAAACTCTGTAGACGTTGCAGTACTTGAAGATAAACTAACGGTAGTGCCTGATGTTTGTGACCAACTAACCGATACTTCACCGTCATCTTCAACCATTGAACTTAAATAAACGGTATCGCCCGCATTAACAGTTTGGTCAATACCAGCGTCAACCGTTGGAACACTATTACTGACTGTATCGCCGTCTGTTGCAGTACTTGTTGAATCGCTATTACATGCGCTTAAAGCGATACAAAGCGCACTTAACGCAAATAACTTAGTTGCATTAGCAGCTTTTGTTTTAAGAAGTGTTTTCAATGCTTGAACCTTTACTTTAACGTTTAATAAAACAAAGTTAACAAGTAAAAGTGCAAACAATGTGCACAAACAAAGGAAAATTGTGATCAAAAAAAGACAACCTAAGTTGTCTTTTTGCTATTTAACTGGAGTCTGGTTATTTATTTTTTTTCAAATGTTTATCAAAAAAGTCTAAAAATGCCTGAAGAGTTTTAACTCTGTGTTCTTGATAAGATAAGTAATGATCGCCATCCTCAAGCTCAATATAAGTAACATCTTTTGCTTCATCATCAAGTTCATCCTGCATTTCTCTACTATGATAAACAGGTACTACACTGTCGTCAGTTCCATGTACAAGCAATATTGGTCTTGTTATTTTTTTAGCAAAATTCACTGGAGAATTAGCTTCTAGTAAATCATCATCAGTTCCAAACTGCTTTCTAACGATATTTTTGTTTGTAAAGTGTCGTGCTTTACTCACTAAATACTGTAAATCACTTACCCCAGCAAAACTAGCTGCACATTTAAACGTTTCTGGGTGCTTAATTACAGCCATTAACGCTGCATAGCCACCATAGCTAGCACCACCAATACAAATGCTATCTGCTTGTGCTATTCCTTGGTCAATTAACCAGTTTGCACCGTCTTGCAAGTCATCTTGCATAGCCAAACCAAAACCTTGAATTGACTGCATTAAAAAGTCGTGCCCATAGCCACTCGAACCACGGAAATTAGGCTGTAAAACAGCATATCCGTTATAGGCTAATAAAGCTGTCCAGTAATCAAAATTAGCATAATCCCTTGCCATGGGGCCGCCATGTGGAAATATAATTGTTGGTAACTTATCACCTTCTTTATATTCTACTGGTAGAGTTAGATAGCCTTCTATTTTCAAGCCATCTCTTGCCTTGTAGCTAATGCGCTTTTTGCCTCTGTATACAGAGGCATCTATTTGCGGATAAACATCAGCAATTGCACTCACCTGCTTTTTTACTCTATCCCCAAATAAATAACTACCAGACGTTTTGTCTGAGCTGATATAGAGTATATATTTTTGCTGATCTTTACTGGTACTTACAATGTCTAATTTATATTCATCTTTAGGGAGTGATACGCGCAAAGAACGATGTAATTTATCTAAGTCTTTATCCCAATATTTAATACCATCATCTAAATGTGAATCAGTAAAGCCTGCAACTTCGCCAGTTTGTTGTGAATAAAAAATAGACCCATCAAAATCATATTTACTATTACTGTAAATTAGCTCGCGAGCTTTAGTCGTTAAATTGAGTTTAAATAATGCATCGCGCCCTTCATGTAACGCAGTGATGTATAAAAAATTAGAGTCTTTATCAAACCCTAATATAGAAATACTTTGCTTACTAAAAACCTCATAATCAAATAAAGTTTCCCACGACTGTTTATTCTCATCAAAATAATCGTAAGTAAATTGCGTATCGTCCATTTTTTTTGCAATACGAACTTTACCTTGCCTGTCGGCAAACCAAGTAACTACATTACTGCGTGGTCTTTGTATTTGTGTCTTACGTAATGTGGTTAAATCTAACTCATAAACTGCTGGGGTATTTGCTATTTTAAAATCCCCTTGAACTAAAATTTTATTTTCTTTTTCAGGTAAAAAACTAACAATTCGGTCTGAATATTGTGGCTGGATTTCATCTCTTACTGTGTTGGCTTTAAAAGCTAATTTAAGACCTTTATCATTTTTAAAGTTATACGCATACATAAGCGTTGATGTATATTTAACTCCGCCAAACTGATATTTTATATAGCGAGCACCAAGTAACAGTACGTCATCATTTGCCCAGTTATACCAATCAAAAAACACTGTATGGTTATTTGAGTTTATAATTGGTGTTGTAACCCCCGTCTCCAAGTTTTTAACCATTAAGATTAAAGTCCCTTGATGGTTTCTTATAAAAGCGAGGTTCTTACCATTGGGAGATAGCTTCACTTGGCTAAAATCTTTTAAGCCTGCAAAAACCTCTATAGGTAGTTTTTTATCTTGTGTGGCAAAAGAGCCAAAACTTTGCAAAGCAATTAACAAAGTGAAAATGTACTTAAACATTCGTAAATCCTTTTATTATTATATTCCTAGGTAAACGATTATTTCACAACTGTGGCCTTTTAAGCAAAAACTTATCTTTGGTTGTACTAAAGTAATCGCCGCCCATTTTGCCCACTGCATTTAATAATTCAGGGTCAATATAGCCACCACTCATCACTTCATCGTCTATACAAATACCCACTACATCCAGCAACATCATTTTTCCACCGCCAGGCTCATTTGAAATACTAATAACTTCGCGTAACTTACATTCAAACCGTACTTTTGAATCGGCAACGCTTGGCGCGTTAACTAACTTACTTGGAGCTTGGGCAATGTTAGCTGCATCAAACTCGCTTATATCACTAGGATAATTTGCACAACTTTGGTTCATTTTTTCAACTAGCTCTTGGCTGACAATATTAACCACACATTCTTTAGTTGCCATTAGATTACTAAGCGTATCTTTATTCGTTTTATCACTAGGGTTTACTTGCGTAACACTTAAAACAGCTGGCTTGCAACTAGCCACAGTAAAAAATGAATAAGGCGCAATATTTGCACTACCTTCGCTATTTAATGTACTTATCCATGCGATAGGCCTTGGGCTGATACCGCCTACTAAGTAAGAGTAAACATTTTGGTTGGTATTTTCGGTGAGATCTAAAAACATATTTTTTCAACTAAATAAGAATATCAACATGCCTAATATCTTAATCCGATGAAGGTTGGGGTTAAAGAAGATTTACAAATGAGAAAAGTTAAAAAGTAAAACCGAGCCTTCAGGCTCGGTTTTCAATCCATTTAGCAAGGCGCTACATTATTGAATACTCTGACTTTTGTTTTTAAATCAAATGCAGCATAAGCTGCAACAATAATAAAACACCCCGCAGGCACAACATAAGAAAACGCGACACTGTATGTATCAATAAACACAGCTTGGAATACAGGAACTATCGCTCCACCTAAAATAGCCATTACTAAACCAGCAGCACCTAGTTTTGCATCATCGCCTAACCCATGTAGTGAAATCGCGTAAATAGTTGGAAACATTAACGACAAGCAAGCCGATATACTTACCAGCGCCCATACGCCACTTATATTTGGCATTTTCACCATATAAAAACACAGCAGCATTGCAATAATAGAGGTTGCCATTAACAGTTTGGCAGGACGAATAAATCCCATAAGCCAGGTCATTACAAATCGAGAAACTAAAAAGGTGATCATACTGTATTGTAAAATACTTCCCCCAGTAACTTCATTTGTATCGAGTGCCTCCATTACGTACTGGATGGTAAATGTCCATACACAAGTTTGCGCCGCAACATTAAAAAACTGGGCGATAACACCAAAGCGGTAATGGGTATTTTTAAACAAGCGCTTAAACGTTGCACTAAATTCTACATGCTTAGAGACTTTTTTTTGCTTACAAAAATTAGGTGTTTTAGTAAACGCAATTGCCAACCAAATAAAAACCAACACACAAGCCATACCAACATAAGGCACCATAACTGCATCAAGTTCTGCGCTTATAATGCTAGTTAATTGCTCACTATTCATATTTGTGCGCTCACCAGAGGTTGCGGTATTGAGCTTTGGTAAAATAAGGGTGGCGGCTAAAAAAACACCAATGTTAGTACCGACAGGGTTAAATGATTGCGCCAAATTCAACCTGCGAGTTGCACCTTGTTGGGTGCCCATTCCCATTACATAAGGGTTTGCTGATGTCTCTAAAATAGATAAGCCTCCAGCTAACACAAACAAAGCCACTAAAAAAAAACCATAAGTCATTGCTTGGCTGGCGGGATAAAACAAAAATGCTCCGATTGCAGCCATCCCTAAACCGGTTAACACACCTGTTTTATACGAAAAGCGTTTATTGATATATGCCGCCGGAATAGCTAGGCAAAAGTAAGCTCCATAGTAGCTAAATTGTACCAATGCAGACTGCACTGACGACATAGTAAAAATTTTACTAAACACTTTTACTAGCGGATCAGTCATGTTTGCCGCAGCTCCCCATGCAGCAAAGCACAGAACAAGTAAAATAAAGGGAACCACCATCTCCTTGGAGACAAGAGGTGTTTGTGTGTGTGTGTGTGTGGTCATTGCCGTGTCTCAGTTGTTAATGTTAAGTAAAGCATTTAACCAGTTAAATATCATTCCGTCAATAAATCAACTATAGTTATTTATTGACCTCCTGTGACTTATTTATACTCTGTCGTAAATTTAATAATAAGAAATGAACCCGGCAATAAAGCTAATATAGTCGCCAATTACACACACTCGGTGTACAATTAATCAGGTTATTCAAGATAATAACAACTAGGTAGGAATAATTATCAAATCTAAAAACCCTCGACTCTCTTTACAAGAAGGCCGAAGCCAATCTGGCCTGCGTGCTCATAATGAACGCCGAATTATGTCATTAATTCGCCAACACGGTAGTGCTCCAAAAGCTGAAATTGCACAAAAAACAGGGCTTTCAGCACAGGCCGTCACAGTAATTATCAATAGTTTAGAAGCCGAATCGTTATTAATACGGAAAGACCCTCAGCGTGGTAAGGTTGGCCAACCAACCATCCCATTTGCGTTAAATCCAGATGGTGCATTTGGAATTGGCTTAAAAGTAGGTCGTCGCAGTTTTGATTTAACCTTGATTGACTTAGTAGGAAATATACGCGCAACTTTGCACGAAAACTGCGCTTACCCCACAGTACAGAGCTTGCTAACCTTTTTAGAGAAAGGGATCAGCGTACTTAAAATGAGCTTAAGTGACGAATTAGCCAAGCGTATCTTAGGTGTGGGTGTTGCAACCCCTTACGAAATTTGGAACTGGACAGAAGAAGCCGGCGCTCCAAAAACAGTATTGAATGAATGGAAGTCTTTTGATTTTAAAGAAAAAATAAATCAAATTGTACACCTTCCCGTGTATGTATGTAATGATGATACTGCGGCTTGTTCAGCTGAATTAAGCTTTGGTAATCCTGCTCGTTTTAGCGATTTTTTATATATTTTTATTGGTACTTTTATTGGTGGTGGAGTTGTTATAAACGAAACCTTATTTACTGGTAAAAAAGGTAATGCCGGCGCTATAGGTTCATTACCTAGGCCTATGCTTAATAGAGAAGGACAACTAACCTCCCAACAACTTATTATGCAATCATCACTGTATATTCTCGAAAAAATGCTCAAAGGTGATGGCTACAATACTGACATACTATGGAGTTCAAAAGAGTATTGGGGAGACTTAGGCCCCGTACTCGATAAGTGGATAGACCAAGTTGCAGATGGCCTCGCCTACGCGGCATTGTGTTCTTTAGCTATTTTTGATTTTGAGGCAATTGTCATTGATGGCGCCATTCCTATCAATGTCAGAGAAAAAATAGTTTTGGCAACAAAGTTAAAATTGAGCCAGGCTGATCATCGCGGTATTAATCGCTGTGAAGTACAAAGTGGCTCTATTGGCGCCAAGGCTCAATCAGTAGGCTGCGCTAACCTTCCGTTACTTATCAACTTTTCTCAAGATCACGCAAGCCTTTCACACCACTAATATACTTTAAAGTTAAAAAGCAGCCATCGGTAACGTTGGCTGCTTATTTATTTTTTATCAGAGGTAAAAAATTCACTTAAACAATCAAAAAGCTGTACAAAAAATAATAAGTAATAATAGTTGATTTATTATTTTAAGTTCTCTACATTCTATTTACAAATTTGATAACACTGACATGTTTGATTAATAAAACCGCAAATTTGTATACACACACAACAAAGAGAGAACAGAAAAATGAAAGTATCAGCAAAAATGACTCTAATTGCAGTCGCTGTAGGTCTATCCATATCCCCTAGCGTCTTGTCACAAGAGCAACAAGAAGCAAAAAGTGATTTAGGGTTTGAGCGCATCATTGTAACGGGAACATCTCGGCCAAAAGAGAAAATCGAATCAACTAATGCAATAACTACCTTTAACGAAGCAAAGTTAGAGCAATTGGCTCCGCACAGTGTTGCTGAATTAGTGCGAAGTATTCCTGGTTTTCATGCCGAAGACACCGGTGGAGAAACCGGTAACAACGTAGCCCCACGAGGCTTTCCGTTATCAACGCAAACAGAGTTTACAGCACTACTTCGTGATGGTATGACCGTGTTTTATAATCAAGATATTTTATTTACTCAAAATGATCGCTTTACCCGTTTGTCTAATTTTGTTGGCAGCGTTGAAGCTATTCGTGGTGGTGCCTCGTCAATTTTTGTTGGTAGCGCGCCAGCTGGGTTTATTAATTTTATTTCTCGTGAAGGCTCCGATGATACCCAAGGTGATGTGTTTTTTGAAACCAACAGCAACAACCGCCTAGGTGGACAAGGTTGGGTTAGCGGATCAATAGACGATCAGACAACCTATGCTGTTGGCGCTTGGTATCGCAAGGATGACTCCGCACGCGATCCGGGGTATACAGCTAACCAAGGTGGTGAGCTTAATGGCAATATTAAGCACTTTTTTAAAGATGGCAGCGGCTTTACCCGCTTTGAGTTTAATAAACAAAACGATAGATCATTCTTTTTTATTCCTCAGCCATTAATAGGCTCAACCACCAATGCTAAAACAATCCCAGGCGGGATGGATATCAGAGATGGCACCACCGGTAACTCAGCAGGTGCGCGTTTATTAACTCTTAATAACACCCCAAGCGGCGACATTGATTTGGATATTGCAGATGGTAACTACGCTAATGTGACCTACTTTGGCAATACAACCGAAATTGAAATCAACGAAAACTTAGTCTTTTCAAATCAAATGCGTTATACCGATATGCTAACAACCTTTACCGGCATCATTAACGTAGGTAACGCCGAATCGTTAGCTAGTAAAGCACAAGCTATATATGCTGCAAATACTGATGTCCTTGCAGGTGCCATGGTTGATGGTAACCTAAGTTACGATATACGCGATGCAGGAAACGGCTTTGTATTGGCTGATTCAAGCAACGTAAATACCTACAACACCAATGGATACGGAATAAACGCAGGCTTTTGGCATAGACGTTTTGAAGGCGATAACTTTCAAAACGAAACCAGATTCAACTACACCTTTGATGATGTAGGCGAAGGGACTCTTTATGCTAATTTTGGCTTATTCTTCTCTAATATTAATGGCCATGTTACCGACTATCGAATTAATACACTGCAATCAGTAGAGCCCCTGCCGCAGCGCTTAGATGTTGTATTTACAGATGCACAAGGTCTTGACATTGCCAGCGGTACTTACAAAGGTATTCAGGCTGGATCACATGGTTTTGCCGATATTGTTTATAGTGAAAATACCCTTGCGCCCTTTGCTGACTTTGAATACGAGCTTGAAGATGTGTCGTTTAATCTGGGCCTAAGGTACGAAACCCTCAAAGCAGATGGGGAAGCGCAAAACCAAGCTAATTACACAATTGACAGTTTTGCCAGCGATACTGATACCGTCAATGGGAATATTACCCTGCCCTTTGGTGATGGGACTTACCGAAACTTTGATGTTGAATACAACGAAATGGCATGGACAATTGCAGCTAACTACAAATTTAACGACGACTTAGCGGTATTCACTCGATATGCAGATGGTTTTCGTATGCCTGATGTAGATAAATACATGGCGATTACCAACCTAACTAGTCAAGAGGAAATTAATCAATTTAATAACTCTGAGAGACGCGAAACACAACCAGCTTCAACGGTAATGGCCGAGGTGGGCATTAAATATAACGAAGGTGATGTCGCAGCATTTGTAACCGGTTATTTCGCCGCTGCGGATGATTTATTCTTTAATGTACCTACTGTTGAAAATGGTCAAGTAGTGCAACGTCAAGCCTTTAGAAACACAGAAACCTTAGGTGTAGAAGCCGAATTTAACCTGCAAATCACCCAAGACTGGCGCATTGGTGTATCTGCAACGTACCAATCACCCGAATTTGTAAACACACCAGCGGCGCAATACTTGGATGCTAATGGAAGCTCTGCCTCTATTGATATAAACGGCAACTTACCTGTACGTGTGCCTAAGCACTTTGGCCAATTAACTAGTAGCTATCAGTTTGAAGATTTTTCGTGGGGTATGGCAGCTATTCATGGTAGCTACTCTTGGAGCGGTAAACGTTATGCCGACGACGCCAACACAGCAGAACTGCCTATGTATGGCATGTTAAACCTTGGTTTATCCCTTGAAAACGAAGACGGTTATTACCTTCGTGCCGATGTTAAAAACCTAAATAACTCAGAAGGCTTATCAGAGGGGGATCCTCGCGCAGGTGAAACGGTAGCAGGTCAAGCAACTACATTTAATGCGCGCGTTGTCTTACCTCGTACCTTTAGCCTTACTATTGGTAAGCGTTTTTAATTTTACTCTAATCTAGGGTATCGTCATGCAAAGCGATACCCTCGCAATTTTTAGGAAAATATAATGGAAGTAGTTGCAATTGGTGAAGCTTTAATAGATATACTCTCACATGACTGCATGCACAATAAGGCATCAAATAGCGAACTAGACTTCACACAGTTTGCCGGAGGCGCACCCGCTAATGTTGCTGTAGCCGTAGCAAAGCTTGGTGGTTCAAGTTATTTGCTTGGTAAAGTAGGCAATGATAAATTTGGTCGCTTTTTAATAAATGCACTCAAAATGTATAATGTAAACACATCTTATGTTGGCTTTTCAAAAAAAGGGAAGACGGCACTCGCGTTCGTATCGTTGGATGAAAACGGTGAACGTACATTTGAATTTTACGATAAAGATGCTGCACATTACGATTTACAAATAACCGATTTAGAGCCCTCTTTATTTTCAACACCTAAAATTGTGAGTTTTTGTTCAGGCTCTTTTGCAAAACCTTTAGTATTAAATACAACCTTACATGCGCTAAAACACTTTAAAGAATCAGGCTCGGTTACATGCTTTGACATTAACTTTCGTTCAGCCTTCTGGGATGAACCACTCACAGCTAAATCTGTTATTGAGGATGTTGCTAAAACAGTTGATGTTATTAAAGCGAGTAAAGATGAGCTGATCTCGCTTTATGGAATAGAGCATATTGATACCACCATTAGAAGTTGGGTAGATAGTGGCGTAGCTTTAGTTTTAATGACCGATGGTGGCGAGCCTATTACTTTTTCATCTAGCTCATTTAGTGGTACTTATCCTTGCCCTCAGGCATATGTTGTGGATACCACAGCTGCAGGCGATGCGTTTGTAGGTGGTTTTTTATATCAAATATCTTCGCTAGTGAGTAATAAAACAGAATTTACTGACTGGGCAAGTAACTTTACTAACGTTTCAAAGGCTATCGACTTTGCTACTAAGTGCGGAGCCAAAACAGTAGCAACGTTTGGAGCCTTTGATGCCCTACCTACATTCCATGATATCTCGGCGAGTACCCTTAAATCTTCGTGTCGATGTTAAAAACCTAAATAACTCAGGAAACTTATCAGAGGGAAGTTTCACTCAGGTGAAACGGTAGCAGATCAATCAATTATATTTAATGCGCGCGTTGTCATATCTCGTGTCTTTAGCTTTACTATTGGTAAGCGTTTTTAATTTTACCCTAACTGAGGGTATCGTCATACAAAGCGATACCCTCGCAAGTTTTAGGAAAAGATAATGGAAGTAGTTGCAATTGGTGAAGCTTTAATAGGTGTACTCTCACATGACTGCAAGTGCCAAAATTGCTTAAGTATCACGGTAATTCTCCCTATTTATAATACTTCTTTTATTGGCGACTCATTTTAGTATCACCTTAACATGAGTTGCCTATATCAAAATCGTTTTTACACTAGTCTTCTTTTACATTTAATACGTATTGGTTTTGTCCTATTATTTATAATGCCACGGTTTTAATATTGCCAGTATGAAAGAAAAAATAAACATCGTGTGGTTTAAACGTGATTTACGTCTTAGCGATCATCAACCATTAAAAAATGCATTTAGTAATGGCTTACCGACCCTGTTATTTTATAACTTTGAGCCATTACTGCTCGAAGATGCACACTACAATGAGCGGCACTGGCGCTTTGTGTATCAATCGATAGTTGAGTTAAATAATCAGCTAGCGCGTTTTAACGCCTGTGTTTATATATTTAATTTAAATATGAACGATTTACTTGAGTCGATAAAGACGCAGTTTGAAATAGTTAATATTTTTAGCCATCAAGAAATAGGCTTAAACAACACCTTTGAGCGCGATAAGGCAATAAAAGTATGGTGCCAGCATAACCACATTAATTGGCAAGAGTCGCAAACAGGCGCGGTTATTCGCGGCAAAAAAAATCGTAATAACTGGAATGAACGCTGGCAGCAAACAATGCAAGCACCTATTGCTGTTCCTAATTGGAAGAGTATAAAAACAATTACCCTCAATAACTACCAAGCACCTGAGCTGCCAAGCGCTTACACGCAAGATCACGACAGCTTTCAACAAGGCGGCCCGTTGCATGCACGCCAAGTAATGCAGAGCTTTTTTACCGAGCGCGGTAAAGGTTATCAAAAAGGAATATCGAGCCCAAGTTTAAGCCAAACCCATTGCTCTCGGCTTTCGCCTTATTTAGCGTGGGGGAACATTAGCCTTAGGCAAGTGTATCAAATGGCAATTGATGAATATCACTCAAAGCACCCCGATAAAAGAGGCTGGAAGCGCCCGCTTGCTGCGTTTGTATCGCGCTTGCATTGGCACTGCCACTTTATGCAAAAGTTTGAAAGCGAATGCTCTATGGAATTTTTAGCCCTTAATTCGGGTTATCACGTATTTCCGTATCGCGATGATGAACATGTTAAAAACGATATTGAACGCTGGGCGCAAGGTCAAACAGGTATTCCCATTATTGACGCTTGCATGCGCTGCTTAAAAGCCACCGGTTATATAAACTTTAGAATGCGCGCCATGCTTGTAAGCTTTGTAACCCATCATTTAAATATAAGTTGGCAGCAAGCAAGCTTTCCGCTCGCTAATTACTTTTTAGATTTTGAGCCAGGGATTCATTATCCGCAAATTCAAATGCAAGCCTCGGTCACAGGTATTAATACCATTAGGCACTACAACCCAATTAAGCAATCAGAAGATCAAGATCCAACAGGTTCGTTTATTAAAAAGTGGTGCCCCGAGCTTGAAAAACTCCCTATTGAATATTTACATCAGCCTTGGGAGCAAACTCCAATGGAAGCACTCTTTAACGACTTTAAGTTAGGGGAGGATTACCCTGAACCCATGCTTGATTTAACAGCGGCCTCAAAAGAAGCACGCGAACGCTTATGGCAATACCGTGAGCGAGCCGATGTTAAAGGTGCCATAGGGAAAATTCTTAAAAAGCACGTTGGGGGTACTCAAAAAGTTACTCGAACAAAAAGTAAAACGGATACTAAAAATAACAGTAAGGCTAAGTAAGCATGGCGCACAAAAAACTAAACTTACCTCAAAAAATATGCCCTATTTGTAATAAACCTTTTACGTGGCGTAAAAAATGGCAGCGCGACTGGGATAACGTTATTTACTGTTCAGAGCGCTGTAAGCGAAATAAACAGGGGTAACAATTAACTGGCGCCTATTTTGCAACATCATCAGTAATTAGTGCTTTTAAGGCTTTATATAAGTTTATTTTGTAAATAACGCTTAGATAACCTGAAAAGCTTACACTCTAGCAAGGAGAAGATGATGACGATTAAAAAAACGGCAAGTTCAACATGGTCTGGCGACATTAAAACAGGCAAAGGTAGCATATCAACTCAAAGTGGCGCGCTTAATAAACAACCTTATGGTTTTAATACCCGCTTTGAAGATGAGGCGGGCTCAAACCCTGAAGAATTAGTAGGTGCAGCGCACAGTGCATGTTTTAGTATGGCGCTTTCACTTGCATTAGGTGATGCAGGCTTTACCGCAGATAAAATTGATACTAAAGCCACTGTAAGCCTTGATGAAGTAGATGATGGTTTTTCGGTGACGCATATTGCCCTTGAGGTAAAAGCGCGTATTGATGATATTCAAAACGAGCAGTTTCAAGCTTTATGTGAGCAAACCAAAAAGAGCTGCCCTATTTCAAAACTCTTAAATACCGAAATATCACTAGATGCGACACTTCAATCAGCATTTTAAATATTTAGGTTTAGATTACTGTAAATAAAGCACATTAAATTAAAGCCAAGTAAATTATTACTTGGCTTACTAATCATCAAGATACCTTTTTAGAGCTGCTTATACCTAAGACTTCAGATAATAAAGCGATCCCCATGCCAAGCGCGGGCCAAATCACCCATAAGGTGTTTGGTGATGTAATTAAATTAATTAATCCTAAAAACACTAAAGCAACTGCATACTGTTTAAAACTTTGAAATATTGTTGTTGATGTATTCATGTTTATCCTCCTGATAATGTATAAATCTATTTTTATATAAAAACGAAATGTAAACCCCTGCCAAATGTCATTAAATAGCATGACATTAGTCATCATATTACTCACATATAAACAATCACTTATTATGTTAAAAAAAATATAAACTAATACTTTAATCTATTTGTGTTAGGATCTACCCTCAACTAACTTTAAAAATAAACATCAGAGGGTGAACTAAGTGATCGAAAAATCAAAAGATTGTGAAAAAGTGACATGTAGTAATTGTGCTGACGCCAACGATCTTGAATTTGATTTTTCTATGGCTTTTCAACCGATTATAAACTGTAAAACTCGCCTAATTTATGGCTATGAAGCATTGGTTAGAGGTTTAAATGGCGAGTCTGCTTATTCAATTATTTCAAAAGTGAATGAAGACAACCGCTATGCATTTGATCAGCTTTGCCGTATTAAAGCCATTCAACTAGCCGCAAAGCTGGGCATAACATCAATGCTAAGTATTAATTTTTTACCTAATGCTATTTATAAACCAGAACGATGTATACGCACCACACTAGAAGCTGCAAAAAAGTATAACTTTCCTATTCAAAATATTATGTTTGAATTTACTGAAGTAGAAAAAATAGAAGACACCGCACACATTAAACGCGTTGTTGATTACTACCAGTCTCTCGGATTTAAAACGGCTACCGATGACTTTGGTGCAGGTTATTCTGGTTTAAATCTACTGGCTGACTTTCAAACAGATA
Organism: Pseudoalteromonas sp. TB25; assembly: GCF_000497995.1. Classification (NCBI taxonomy): domain Bacteria; kingdom Pseudomonadati; phylum Pseudomonadota; class Gammaproteobacteria; order Alteromonadales; family Pseudoalteromonadaceae; genus Pseudoalteromonas; species Pseudoalteromonas sp. TB25. Next base: position 22,550 of record NZ_AUTI01000218.1, on the reverse strand, counting down.
TTATCAAGCTTGATATGGCGCTCATACGCAATATTAACAACGATAAAAAACGCCAATTAATAGTAACTCATTGCTTAAATATGTTTCGCGACTTAAACATTACCGCACTGGCTGAAGGAATTGAAACAGTAGAAGAATATAAGTGGCTAAAAAACGCAGGTGTTGAGCTTATGCAAGGGTATTTATTTGCCAAACCAAGCTTCGAAAACTTGCCTGAGGTAACCTACGTTTTTAATTAGGAAAACCTACAATATGCAAACACTTTATTACAATTATTTAATTTCCTTATAAAACTGCATTAATATAATACCCATTTTAGTAACAAGTTTACTCAATTATAAGAAGGGATACTTATGCGCTTTTTAATGCCACTCACTTTACTCACACTTAGCTGCACAGCGTCTGTAAACGCTGAGCAGTCAGAATCAAAACAATGGTTTAACTCTATAAACTACGCAAAAATTGATTCTGATTATTACAACGATGATGTGTACGGGTTATCAACTCACTATTACTTTGAGAAGCAGCAAAATTCAGGTGTGTGGGATGATTTTGGCTACTTAGATACAGATAGCAATATAGGCTTAAATTATTTTAATTCAGATGGTTATAGTGGAAAAGGTATTTTTGGAGAAGGTTTTTACGGCAATGCTTTTGCAACTTTTGAACTACCTAATATTGGTGATGCCGACAACTATTCACTAGGTTTAGGTTACTTATTTGCTGATTCACTAAAAGTATCTGTACGTATGTTAGATTATGAATATAGCGATACAGTTTATTTGTTTAAAGCTCAGTATAATCATGAAATTAACGACACCGACTACATTGGTTTTACTGTTGAAACAGATGATGAAACAGAGTCGTGGGACCTATCATCACGTTACTTTGCCCATCTTTATGATGACAGCTATTTTGCTGTAAATGTTGACTATCTAGATGTTGGCGACGACTCAGTTTTTAATGTGCTCGCAAACTATTACTTCAATAAACATGTTGCAGTCGGTATTGGCTCAAACGACTCTGATTTAGTTATTGAAGGTAAGTACTTTATTAATGATAGCTACTACTTCACAGCTAATTACACTGATAATGATAACTACGATGTATACAACCTTAGCTTTGTAGCCCAGTTTTAATAAACACAAAAAAAGCCGCCTTGCTGGGTCTGCTCAGTTAACCAAGGCGGCTTTTACTAAACAACTATAACTACATATTACCAAGCTCTATCATCATTGCTGTGTACATACGTAAATTCAGTTCAAGTTGCTCAAGTGTCATAAATTCATGCTCTGAGTGACCTGTGTAGCGCTTACCCGGCATTGAAGGGCCAAACGATACCGCATTATCAAACAGCTTTGCGTTAGTGCCACCACCTATTGATACAAAGTCAGCTTTTTCGTCGCCCGTAAAATGCTTGAAAATATCAAGCAGCTTTTGCGCATGTGGCGCGCCATCAAGTAGCATAGGTGTGCCAATAATTGTTTCTATGTTAGCAAGTGTTACATTGTTAGTAGCTTGCCAATTAGCGAGTGCATCATCAATTTGCTTTTGTAATACAGCTTCATCTTTACCCATTGGACGACGTGCATTTACAGCAAGTGTTAGCGCATTACCATCGCGCTCAATAACGGTTGGTGCCACTGTCATTGGGCCCATAAAGTCGTGCTTGTAAGCTATTTCGCCAAATTGTTTACCGTGAATGTCTAAACCAATTAACTGATTCACAAAGTCGATTAGCTCGCCGTCACTGTTATTTTCAAGCTCCACACCTTTAAATAACTCAGCTAAATAAGCAATAGCATTTATACCCGACTCCGGCTCAGATGAATGCGCCGACATACCTTTAACGCTTATTGCTAAGCCATTACTTTTTTCACTAAAGTTAAATTCAACTTTATTTAATGTTTTAGCTTTTGCTTTTAATGTATTAATAAGTGCCGCGTCTGCATTGTGAAGCACTAAGCTGGCATCTTCTGGAATTTGACTTCTAAACGCACCACCAGTTACATCCTTTACATATAAACCCGTTTGTGGTGATGTTGCATTAAAAGTAGGTGCAATTAAGCTCCAGCCTTTCTCGGCAACCACTACAGGGTATGATGCATCAATGGTTACGGCATACTTTGGTTGATCGTAAGTTTTCATGAACTCGGTCAATGGGCCCCAGTCAGATTCCTCAGCTAGGTAAATCATCAGCTCTATGCGGTTATCAAGCTCTATGCCTTTATCTTTAATTGCTTTCATGGCGTAAAGCGCTGTTGCTATTGCACCTTTGTCGTCCTCAGTACCACGACCAACTAATTTACCCGGTTCAGATGTATCAATAATAAAAGGGCTTTGTTTCCATTTGCTTGCATTAGCAGGTTGCACGTCGCCGTGGGTTACTACCGTTACTTTTTCGCTTTGCTCGCCCATACCAATTAATACGGTGTAGCCTAAATCTTGGTAGTCAAAACCAAGCTCTGCGGCTTTCATTTTTAAAAGTGCTTTAAAGCCAATAAAATCGGGATTTTGAGGAGTGCTAATGTCGCTTTTATTAACCGTCGGAAAAGCCACTAAGTTAGTTAGTGTGTGTATTTGAGCATTTTGGTAGGTATTTACTGCGTAATCGGCAACGCTATCAATATTTTTATTTAACTGCGCATGAGCGCCAAATGCAAATAAAGCAATACTGGCTAAAGCTAACTTTTTCAAAACAATTCCCATTTAATTAATAACTAAGAGCGGTAATTATAACGCTATGAAGTGCCTACTTATAGCTCTTTACGCCAAACACACAGGTAACTTAAGGTAAATAACCGGAACTCTGGATAATAAATCTATCTCAAGCAGCTATTTTCAGCGCTAACTGCGTTGAACTTACTTGCAATAGGCCAAGTAAATCTCTTGCCCAGAGTTCATGTTAAATATTTATATAGCAGCTTTTATGAGGATGACTGTATAATGCGCGACTTAAAATTAACAGGGTATTTAATTGTGAACCGTCGTAAAAAAATCGTCACTAAATTTCAAAAAAAAGATAAACGCACTAACGCTAAATTGCATAAAAGCAACAAACCGTCTTATGTATCAAAAGCTGAGCGCGAAAAACTAGCTGAACAAGAAAGTAATGAGCCACAGGCAACCCAAGAGTAGCTTTATGTTACCTGTTGCTTTGATAATTTAAAGTGGCAAAAGTAGCGACCACTTACATAACATACCACTGTCGTGGCAACTATAAGTTCAAACGTGGCTAAGTAATTAACTGTATCTACATATGGCATTGCGAGGTTTATACTTTGCATCCAATCAGCCATTTTAAATAATGCAGTTGCCCCAATAACCATTGGAAATGTAAAAGCAGCGTAGCTCGGCGTAAAAGGTCTGCTTAATAACTTTATAAATAACACATAAACAATCAGTGTTTTTATTATCGCTAATATAAATAATGCCCCCACTATAACAAGTGATGGATTAGCTACAATATGAAAATACCCCGCTAATGTTAAACTGGCAGGCGCAGCTAAAATGGCAAGTGTTGGCTGTATTTCGTAGTCACTTTTTAAGGCTAATAAAAAACGATAAAACATAATTGGCAGCATTATCGCGTACGTTGATATACCAATAACCAGCGCACTATAAGCTAACCACGCTAATGTCGGATTTCCCGAAAAAGTAACATCTGCAATAATTATCCCTACTGGTGGCACAAACCAGCTGGGCGCCATATCCTCAAAGTTAAACTTTTTTGCTCGCTGGTATAAAAAGCTCACCAAAAATGTGAGATGCAGCACAAAAGCTAAAACCCACATAATATCACCAGCCAATGGGTTAAATTGCCCAATTGAGTTTGAAATAACAAGATTAGCCATTGCAAATGTAGGGATCACACTTCCTGCAACTGGGTGTGCTAAATCGGCTTTTAATAAATGAGGGTGTAGTAAAAACTTAGCAGCCAAAAGTAAAACTAATACGCCAGCTAATACCGCTCCCAAAAATTGCCCTTGGGAGTTTAAATTAAAAACGTTTTCCCATGTCCCCCCCATACTGGCAATACCCAAAGCTAAACCGGCCATAGCTGTTGGCGCACCCATCACTTTATTTTTAAATTGCTTAAACACTGTATTTCCTAATCATTGGGTGATGAACAAGTTACTGCTTTTTACTGCATTGCCTTAAAATAACGCTGTAAAATTAGTACAAGCGTGCTTAATAGAACGCTTTTTGCGTACAAATATTTCATAAAAATAAGTTTACGGCTTACATATTAAAGCGTATGAAAAAAGCCATAACACAGTTATGGCTTTTACTTTATTTTAAAATTTAATTTAGTTAAAACGCGTAACTAATGCTTACATTAAATGAACGCCCCTGCCCAGCAAGTTGTTCAAACCCGTTGCTGCTATCTTGTTTAAGTGCTGCAATACTTACGCCGCCTAGTGGGAGTTGGTAGTACTCATCAAACACGTTACTCACTTCTGCGCTTAGCGTTAATGAATCCCATGTGGCTTTTGAGCTTAAATTAACCAAGCTGTAGCTGTCTGTTTGGTTTTCAAAACGATTATTATTTACACGGCTTTTAGTATCTACCCACTGCCAAGATAATGCGTTTTCAAACCGACCTATTTGCTGGCTAATACCTAGCTGGGTTTGCAGTGGTTTAATTTGATAAAGCGGCTGGTTAGTATCGTCGCGCTTGCCTCTCGTATTAGTAACATTAGCGTGTAACTGCCAGTTACCTAAATCCTTAGATTCATAAATATTGGCTGTTAAATCTATTTTAGCACCATATAAAATGGCATCTACATTAGTAAACTGCAAAATGTTACGCGCAGTGTTGTCCAAGTCATAACTATTGAAGCTTCTTACAATATCAGCATCAATATAATCATTCACATCGGTATACCAAACATTGGTGCTTAATCGCCAACGGTCATCTTTAGCCGATTTAATATAAGTAGCACTTAAAGTATGCGCTGTTTCAACGTCTAAATCAGGGTTACCAATATAGCCATTACCATCGCCATACCAACCAATCATGGTGGTTGCCATATTACTTACGCCCCAGCTGTATCGCTCGTATAAATTAGGCGCGCGGTTTTTACGGGCAAGACCAAATTGCAGCTCATCATAATTTGTTATTTGGTAGTTAATTAATAAGTTAGCATCAACTATAGTGTCGGTTTTATCTCTGTCGCCAGCATTAAAGTTCTGTGCAGCAACTGTATTATCTGTAGACGTATCGCTCATGGTCATAGTATCCATACTGCTCATATCGTCCATATCCATCATGCTCATACCGTCGTTGTAAGGCTGAACCTCACCTACTTGGGTATTAATACTTTCAATACGTACGCCTGCGTTTAACCACAGTTTTGTATTTATTGGGTTCTCATATTCAGCAAATGCTGCTATGCGCTCTCGTTTGCCATTATTTATATTTACGTAATCGTTTGGTCCCATCATGGTTGAGCCTTCAATACCTGGCCACCAATCATCAACGCTGTAATTGTAATATTCTTGGCCGAGTAAAATACTGCTGTTTTTATCTAGCGCAATACGCCATTTTAACTGCGAACTTATATCTTGTGCATCAGTTTTCATTGGCATCATGCCTGTTTTTTCTTCACTGAAAAAACCCATTTCGTGCTTTACGCTATGCCAGTTGACTTGCCCTTCAAGCTCGCTGTTTTCAAAGGAGCGTTTGTATTGAGCTATTGCACCGTAGCTGGTGTTATCGGTCATATCCATATACTGATTTGCAAATCCCTGATATGGGATTTTTTGATGCGTTAGCTTTATAACTAATTGCTGTTTATCATCGCGCATAGCTGCGGTTAAACTATGATTTTGTGCTCGATACAATGTATCTAACACTACATCGCCGTTACCGTCTTCATAACTACCTGCATCACTAAACGACCCCTGGTAATTAAGACTAAACTTGTCACTTGCTAAACGTGCACCTACGCCAAGCTTACGTCCGTTATCAACACTACTGTACTTTGCTGACACATAACCTGAGTGCCAACCTAATTCATTGCTATCGCTATACTGTGGTGAAATAGAATTAACGCTTATTACGCCAGCAATATTATCGCCGCCCGCACTCACTGGCGACACGCCTGCAACCACATTATAAGACGTAATTTGATTAGCCGAGATATACGAAAGTGGCGGGTTCATATGATTAGCGCATGCAGCGGTTACATCTGCGCCATCAATTAACACTTTAACTCTGTCGCCCATTAAACCATTTAAAATAGGTAGGTTAGATACGCCGCCCGCAGCTGAAAAGTCGACACCTAAATCACTTAATAACGATTCTGACGAACCAAGTGCTAAGTGCTTATTTTGAGCATGTCCGTGTACTTCAATTACTTCTAAAGACGTATCGTCGGCAAATGCAAAAGTAGATAGCACACCGCTAATAAAAAGTGCGACAGGGGAAAGTAAGTAAGTTTTTTGAGTTTTGCTTTTATAAACCATTGTTAATTTATGCCACTGTAATAATTGGCGTAATTATAGTGTGAACTGCAAAAGCAAAAGCGCGACATATTGTCGCACTTTATCAATTTTGAATGTTGTTAGGCGTGTTTAATCTAAAAGGTCATATAATAAATTAAGTATTTAACTCAGCGACTGTTTGAGAAACAATATCAGCCCCTCGCTCAATCTCTTTAATAACCTCAGATACATTCGCAATAAGCTCTCGGCCTTGCTCTGAAGAGTCTGAAACCGACGTAATTTGCCTTGATATATCATTAGTGAGCTCTTGGTTATTTTTAACAACGGTCGCTATTTCATTAGTTGAACTACTCGTACTGGCTGCAAGTTGCCTTACTTCGTCAGCTACTACAGCAAAACCTCGACCGTATTCACCAGCACGTGCAGCTTCAATAGCAGCATTGAGTGCAAGTAAATTAGTTTGATCAGCAATGCTGCTGATTGTAGAAACAATGGAGCCTATTACAGCTGATTGTTCATTAAGATTTTTAATTAAATCAACTGACTTAAGAACTTGGCTTACAATGGCATCTGAGTTTGCAACAGAACTTTGTAGTATCTCAGAACCTTTTTTAGCGGTTTGCGCTGTAGCTACCGNCCGCCGATTCATACGCGATTGCAGCGGCTTCAGTCACTGCATTATTATTGTGTATACGATCAGTAATATTTGATGCAAACTTAATTATTTTAATTACATTACCTTTGCTATCTAATATTGGGTTATAAGTAGCTTCTAGCCAAATTTCTGAGCCGTCGGCGGCAATACGTTTAAATTTTCCTGACTTAAACTGCCCCTGCGCTAATTCATTCCAAAAGTGTGGGTTTTTCTCATAAAACACTTCAGTACAAAACATTTTATGATGTTTACCTACAATATCTTTTAAGCTGTAGCCTACTGTCGCTAAAAAGTTTTGATTTGCGCTTAAAATATTACCTTGTGGGGTAAACTCTATTGTAGCCAATGCTTTATCGAGTGCACTAGCTATCGCTTCTTGTGCCTTTCGTTGTATGTAACTAGTCGTAATATCAGAGGCTATTTTAATCACTTTAGTGACTACGCCATGCTCTTCTACAGGAAAGTAAGTTGCCTCAAGCCAAAGCTTATCGCCATTAGCTTTGTATCTTAAAAACGATCCTGATTTAGAATCTCCGGTTTTTAATGCTTGCCAAAATTGGCTATATTCGTCTGACTTTGCATATTCAGGTTCGCAAAACATGCGATGATGTTTGCCAATTATTTGCTCTTTGTTGTAACCAACAGTAGCTAGAAATAACTGATTTGCGTCTAATATTATTCCTTCAGGTGTAAACTCTATATAAGCCACATGCTTGTTAATTGCCGACAAGATAGACTGTTTTTGAATTAATTGAAGCTCCATTTCTTCAATTTTTGCGTTTCTTTTAGAAATACCAAACATATAAAAACCTTAAGGAGTAAATTAGTAAAAACATTAGCAGAATAACGTTAAACAAATATGTAACTATACTGTAAATATAAGCTCTAAATAACCTTTCGGCGAATATTTAACACCTTATAGATGCATGCTTTATAAATAGTTTTTTTATTTTATAAATTTTAAGTAGTATTTTCTTCTAATTAACATTTCAAAAACCTAACAAAAACACTAATTTATGCATGACTCTGTACTTTTTTTAACTTAAAATAGCACTCTCACAGACTACCCTCTCACACCAAAATTTAAGCATACATATAATATTTTCTATTCAGAATTTATTGTGCTGTTTCACTTTTAAAATTAAATCTTAAGGGATCATCTATGACATCAGATGTAACGTCGGCATCTAGTCAACTTAACAGAACCGCTATTTTACTCGTATTAGCACTTGGCACATTTATTTTAGGATTATCTGAGTTTTCGATGATGCCTATGCTGCCACTAATTAGCGAAACATTTGGCTCAACGCCCTCACAAAGTGGTTACGCAATTAGTGCTTACGCCATTGGTGTTGTAGTTGGCGCCCCTATTTTAATGCTCACTACTGCTAATATGAGAAAGCGCAAAGCATTGCTCATTTTTATAAGCTTAATGTTTATCTCAAACGGGTTAAGCGCGATGGCAACGTCGCTTGAGCAGCTTGTAATATTTAGATTTTTAAGTGGCTTACCTCATGGTGCATATTTTGGTGCTGCTATTTTATTAGCATCAGATATTGCCCCAAAAGGTAAGCGTGCAAGCTTTATGTCTAAGGTGTTTATGGGTTTAACTGTGGCTACTATTGTTGGCGTGCCTATAGTTACACTTGTAGGTCAAAATTTAAGTTGGCGTTATTGTTTAGCTGGCGCTGCAGTACTGGCCTTTATTGCTTTTGTTTTTGTTTATAAAGTAGTGCCTAGTATCGATAACGCTAAGCCTTCTAACTTACTAAACGAGTTTGGCGTACTTAAAAATAAACTGGTTTGGTCCATTTTGGGTATTGTAATTATTGGCTTTGGCGGAGTGTTTTGTATTTATACTTACATTGCCGACACCATATTAGTGGTAACAAAAACAGCTCCGTATACTATTTCTATCGCAATGGTAATGTTTGGTATCGGTTGTACACTCGGTAACTATGTACTGGGTAAAGCTGCCGATAAATCAGCAATTAAAACGACTGGCCTTGCGCTTGTATGTACTATTGTATTTGCCTTTGCATATGTAACGGCAAGCCATAATATTTGGGCTCTTTACGCGGTGATCTTCTTTATTGGTTGCAGTGTGGGCTTGGCTACGCTGATTCAAACGCTTTTAATGGACGTTGCGCCCGAAGGCCACGCTATGATTGGTGCCTTAGTACAGTGCGCATTTAATACTGCCAATGCTATAGGTCCTTGGGTTGGCGGAATAGCAATAGCGCAAGGTGCTGCACCTAATCAAACAGGTTACGTAGCAGCTGCATTGTTTTTAGGTGGTTTGGGTATGTGGCTATTAAGTTACTTACAACTAAACAAACAGCAACCAACAGCGCAAGCTACTAATTAACTGAGTTCGAGTTAATTTAAAATACAAAAAGAGCCGCTAATTAGCGGCTCTTTTATTTTTAATTTACCTAGTAAATTAAGCGTTTAACGATGCCATATCAATAACAAAGCGGTATCGTACGTCTGACTTTTCCATACGCTCGTATGCCGTGTTAATTTCGTCAATGTTGATCATTTCGCACTCAGGTAGCACGTTATTTTCACCACAAAAGTCGAGCATTTGTTGCGTCTGTGCAATACCACCAATAAGTGAGCCTGCAATACGACGGCGACCCATTAATAATGGCACCGTGCTTAGCTCATCCACTGGACCAACTTGGCCAACAATAACTAATGTACCATCTACATCAAGTAGCGGTGTGTAAATAGATAAATCATGTTTTACAGGGACTGTATCTATAATGACGTCAAAGGCAGATTGCGAGTCTTTCATTTCGTCATCATTAGATGACACTAAATAGTGCTGAGCGCCTAATTTAACCGCATCATCTTTTTTAGACTCACTACGGCCAATTACCGTAACGCTTGCACCCATTGCAACTGCATTTTTAACGGCTATGTGACCAAGACCACCTAGACCAACAACACCAACACGGCTACCTTTTTTTACGCCCCACTTATGAAGTGGCGAATACGTAGTAATACCTGCACAAAGTAGCGGTGCAACGCGTGAAAGGTCTAAATTTTCTGGTACAGAAAGTACAAATTCTTCGCGTACAACAACATGCTTAGAATATCCACCTTGGGTCATTTCACCACTAACGCGGTCTTTGCCTGCGTACGTACCAACCATGCCTTCGCGGCAAAATTGCTCTTCGTCGTTATCACATTGATCGCAACTTTGGCACGAATCAACCATACAACCCACAGCAACTGTGTCGCCTTGCTTATATTTTTTAACGTCGCTACCTACCGACATAACTTTACCAACAATTTCGTGCCCAGGTACTAGCGGGTAGTCACTGCCACCCCAATCATTTCGTACGGCGTGTAAATCTGAATGGCACACACCACAGTATAAAATTTCAATTTCTACATCGTTATTTCGCAAATCGCGGCGCTCAAAAGAAAACTCTGTCAATTCAGAACCTTGGCTTTTTGCTGCATATCCTACTGTTTTCATAATAACTCCATAGTGGTTAAAAATTTAAATCATCAACAGCATAGTCCATAGCCCGTGAATAGAACCTGACAATATAAAATAGGCACAAAAAAGCCCAAACAGTGTTTGGGCTCAATCGTTAGTACTAGGGCGCTAAATTTAATTATTTTGCAAGTAAGCTGTTTAGTTCATTAATAATTGAATGAATGCGCTCTGCATTTTTTCCTAAATCACTACGCCCTACTCGCGATTTACTACGAATATCAACAAAACGCTGGCTGCCTTCATCTTTAATACGAATTACCACATCGTCTTTAAAACCAAACCATGTGGTTGTATCAGTAGCTTCTACAATACCTGTAGCCGTATTTGCACTTACCACTGCAAAGCCAAGATTTTTAACTGCTTGTTCGCTTGCTGCCATCAAATCGGCTTTAGATTGTGCAAAGCTTAACGTTGCCAGTTCAGGGTATGCTTTGCGTTGTTGTACTGCCGTTTCTTCACCCGCGTACTCTACTGGATTTGGTGCTTCAGCACGAAGTGGCGCAATTGCTACAAATTTTGGTGGGTTAACTAAATCTGTTGAAATATCATGAATTGCCGGTACGCTTTTAGCTTTGTTCATCATGTTAAGTGGCATAGCAATAGCCACAACCGAAAACACAAGCGCAATAACACCACTGCTTAGCGTTAACGTTTTACGCATAAATAACGCTTGTACTATAAGTAGCACCAATGCAGCGCCACCAGCGTAAACACCAAATTTAAAACCAGCAAACGCAGTTCCTAGCTCTACAATACCAAATTTATACAAAGGCCCCGGCAGTATGACGAGTAAAAAGGCGATTAGACTAACTAAGCTCACTAAAACTTTCATTTTATGATTCCTATATTGTGTGATTTTTTATTATTAAAACAATTAAGCACTATTAAACAGTAGCTTATACTACTAACAAGCGCTTTTAGATTACTATTAGCGACTAATTACACAAAAAAGTCCAATGTTGTGTGATCAAAGTTACTCAAGTTTGGAAAAATATCAACAAGCTCAGAGCTTGGCACACCAAACCACTGAGCCAATGTGGCAAAGTACTGCTCATTAGCAACACTAGGAATTAAACGCCCGCCACCGGTATCTTGTGGCCCATCCAAATGTTGAGTTAATAGCTCGCCATATATATTGCCGCCTTTTACTGCGCCGCCCATTACTATTTGGTTCCCTGCCCAACCATGGTCAGTGCCATCGCCATTTGAGGTCAACGTGCGACCAAAATCAGACATAGTAAACGTAGTCACTTTATCAGCCATATCAAGCTCTTTCATCGCACTATCAAATTCACTTAACCCTTGAGCTAACGTATTTAATAAAGCAGGGTGCGTTGTTAATTGGTTGTCGTGGGTATCATACCCCCCCATAGAAACAAAAAACACTTGGCGTTGAGTACTCAACTTTGCCTGTACGCTAATTGTTTTAGCGACTGCGGCAAATTGCTCACTAAGGCTATTATCGCTAAATGGGGTAATAAGTGCAGGCGCGCTTTCTAACGCGCTGTTCATTGCTTGAGTGTTATTTATCGCACTTGTTAAGCCATTGGCATAAGCTGTACTTAACGGATGGCTCGTATTGCCTAGTAAGCGGTTCATAATAGCGGTTACGTGCTCGCTACGAGGTTGATACCCTCCAAACGCGTTAATACTACTAATGCCGCTTTTGTTAAGCGCAAATGCATTGCTAGCACTTCCCGTTTGCCATAAATTAGTACCGTCGAGTGATACATTAGCTGCAAACTCATCTTGTAACTCTAAACGCTCTAAAAGTCGTGCGCCCCACCCGCTATTAAGTGATTGTTTTTCTCGACCATACATCCACGCAGCTTGCTGATCGTTATGCGAAAACAAATGCTTAGGCAAACCTATTGTTTTATTTTTATAGTCATTCAATGTTGTGGGAGCGAGTAAAGTACCTACCCCGCCTATAAATGCTAAATTTTGAGATTCAAACACATTTTGTATCGGTTCAAGTGAAGGATGAATACCTACGCCACCTGCAAACTGGCTTTTAATGCTTAGCTCAAGTGGGCTCTCTACCGCTAGGTTTTGCCTGCTTTGCTTGTACAAACTCCGTTGCTCGCCTTCAAGCGGAACGAGCATATTTAACGAATCATTCCCCCCGTATAAATACACACACACTAATGCTTTATAATCACCTAGCTCAACGGCATTAGTCGCTCCAGTTAATGCTTGTAATTGCAGGCTCGNCAGCCGATACGCTGCCTTTTACACATAACGACAAAAACTCTCTTCTATTAATGCTCATTATGCGCTCCTAATACTGCACGTTAAATTCAGGTGAAATAGCAATCATATATAATAAATACGAAACCCGTTCACGGTATTGCTCTTCATTAAAGTAGGCATCTAAATCAAGTAATGCTTGGCGTGTGCCACTGCTCATTGCGCCTGCAAAATATAACGTGTTGTACTGAGTTAATAGCGCGCTAACACCGTTTTTCTCTAAAACATTCATGTCGTCTTGAATATAAACATAAATACCATTTGAATTTAAATCACTGTGTGCTTCAGCGGTACTCCACACTAAACTTGCGTAAAGCGCGTTCATGGTGCCAATCAGTGTCGCATCGTTTGCTATTTGTAACTCTGGCGCAACAATACCTTCATTTCGCAAAGCTGCGGTTTGATAATCAGGCCTAAAAAAGTTAAATACCGAAGCCGACTGCATGGGTCCTTGCCCGTAGCTATTTATTAAATTCCATGTTTTATAGTAACCAGCCAAAGATTTAGCATCGAGATTTCGCCAAAACTGTACGGTTTTTAAAATAGGCTCTTTAATTTTACCTTGATAGTTAAGCACTGAGCCAAAATGCCGTGCTTCATCATCTAAATATATAGCCTTTACTACAGCCGCTAAATCGCCGCGTACACCGGCGCCATTATCAATAAATACATTAGCTACTCGTTCAACGTATTGGGGGGTTGGATTTGACGTAATTAATCGCTGAATAAGTTGCTTAGTAATATATGGCGCAACATTTTGATGGTTAAATAAATTATCGAGCGCTATTTGCAATGACTCTTCTGCTGTATAACCTTGTGGTATAACCTCGCCATTTAGTAAGGTTTTTTGTTTACTAGAATGGTACTCGTCAAATGCTTCCATTGGTTTAATATAGTCACGACTTTTACGCTTAAATGTTTCACTATCGGCAAACGTCCAACCAGTAAATACGCGTGCAAAACCCTCTATTTCGACCTGTCCGTAAGTAGCAATAGTATTACCTTGTGCATCAAGCTTGGCGCTGCCATCTAGATTTAGCTCTTCAAGGCCAATAGTAAATAACTGCATTACTTCACGTGCGTAATTTTCATCTGGGCGAATATTAAGTGCATCGTCTGCTTTTTCGTTACCCAAATGGCTTAAGTAAGTTCCCATAATAGGCGAAAGCGTGACATCTTCGAGTAAGTCACGATAATTACCAAAGGCATGCTTTAGTAGCAAATCGTAATAAGTGATCATGCCCTCAGGTTGGCCTCTTAAGGCACTGTTTTCATCCGACACTACTAATATTTCACTTAACGCAAATGCAACACGTTGACGAAGTTGATCGTCACTTTGCATTACTGCCTTCCACCATGCGTCTATGCGGCTTATGTATTTAAAGTCATCATCGTCATTTAACTTTACTAAATAATCACGGTGATAATTAATAGGTAGCGCTATTTGTTTATCAAGCCATTGCTGCTCGCTTAAACCTTGTGCGTTTTGTATTTCACTAAGCTTAGGTCCCATTGTTGCTTGGTGTAGTAACCGTGCGGCGCTAATGTCATCCATATTATTACGTGCAGTAAAGCTTAGCGTTTTTACACTGCTTGCCCCTTCGTTATCGGTTGCTGTTACCGAAAAAGCATAATCAACAGGCTTATAACTTTGCGCATTTAGCAGTGTTACTGAAGTAGTTGTTGCCTTTAAAGGCCCACTAATTAGTTCAGGCCCTTGCGTTTGTTGCCACACAACAGATGTAATAGTGCCGTCTTTATCACTGGCTGTTGCTGTTAGCTCAATTGTTTGGCCTTTACTTAATTCACTAGGAATATCAGCGACTGACAAAATGGGGATTTTATTTCCGTTAACGCTTGGCGTATCATCGGAGCCTGAACTACCGCAAGCGCTTAGTATAAAAACCGAGCTTGCGATAAGAGCAAATTTATAATGCATGTAAAGTCGTCATCATTTGTTAATTAAAGTACGTTAGTGTGTACCGAGTTTAATGCATTTATTGAAACACAAAATTTACAATTTAACTCTTTATTTTTTGTAACCGAATCATGAACGCCCCATTAATAATGCGCTAGCAGCTGGGGTAAACAGCCAGAGCTTTATTATTTATGAAAACAGAAATTCGCTATTGTTTTGAATCATCACAAGTTGCTAACCGATTTTTACACGAGCTCAAAGACTGGCCGGTTAACGATGTAAAAACACGACTTTTTAATGGCGGCGATAGTGTAAAAGTGACATACGAATACGACGAAAGTGGTTTTGATTACACTTGCGCCGAACTTGATGACCTAGCACAGAGCCATGGCGGGAAAGAGGTTTAAGCGTTTTATAATAAAAAACAGCTGATGCATCTTTAATAATTGACTTAAATTATACAGATTTGATTGATGTTTTATCTCTACCTGAGTTTTTCGCTTCGTAGAGCATTATGTCGGCTTCTTTAATTAGTGATTGGATAGACACATTATTACCACTTAAGGTTTCTTTTGTAGCAAATACACACCCAGCACTAATTGTTAAATATTTACGTATAGGCGACGCTTCATGAGGTAAATTTAACTCCCGAACCGCCAAAAGCAATTGCTGAGATATATCTACAAACTCTTCATAAGAAAGCTCTTTAAAGAATAATATGAACTCTTCGCCGCCATAGCGCGCAACTGTTCCTGTGTTTTGCTTTGCCATTTGTTGTAATTTACCAGCTAGGAGCTGTAAAGCGTTGTCTCCGCCTTGGTGACCATAAAAATCGTTATAATTTTTAAAGTGATCTACGTCAAGTAATATTACTCCAAAGGCATTTTGTTGCTGTTGAGCCTGCTTCCACTGAGCCGCTATAATTTCATCAAAGGCACGCCTGTTGTAAATTTGGGTTAACCCATCAATTTTACTTATTTTTTCGAGCTTAGAATTTTGCTCTTTTACTTGTTTAATTAACGCATTAAAACCGCTAATTAAAACGCGCATTTCTAAAAATTGATTAGTGAACCTCAAAGGCTGTAAATCGTTTTTAACCAACATTGAATTAATAGCGGACGCACCACTAATAAGCGGTTCAATAAAATAACGATTTACAATATAAAAACCTAATAATGACATTGCAAAAAACATTAACAAAATTAGCTTTAAATAATGATCAAATAAAACTGGCAGTGTTTGGTGATGGTGCTTAATGTTCAAAGCAAGCAATGGCTTACCATTTACATCTAGAATCACCCTCTTCCTTTGAGTGGCAATGTCCTCTTCTTGGAGGCTCCCTTTAAGCGTCGCAATATCGTTTAAAGAACTACCGTGTTCTATTTGTGAATAGCTAAGCTCCACTTGTGCAATTTCCGCTAAGGATTTGATCAACGACGGTCTTACTTTTTTTATAAAAACAATACTACCAACAGGCTCACCTGTTTTATCTGTTCGCTTTATTACATGCGATGCAAACATGATAGGGCCGCCCGCTGTTTGTAAAAAACCAGAATGGCTTAAACTGTTGTCGTCTTCAGAGGCTTTTGGATTAGGAATAATTGCGCGGTTTAATTTATTAACCTGTAAATCTAAATCAGGCGCATCAAACTCCGTATGCTTCATATAATCATACGCTTGTCCGTAAACCATATTAAAGTTTACATCGTAGATAAACACACCATCAATTTTGAGAGAATAGAAGGTATCCCCTACAAAGTTTGAATCTACATATTCTGCGTCAAAATCAGCCATATAATCATAGGTGTCATCCCATACGGCGTAGTCATAATTGAGTGTTTCTAAAAATATAAACTCTCTATCAAGCGCAATTTTAAGACTCAGCAATTCACGATTTTGATAATCTTCAATACTAGTGTTTATAGTCGGCAGGCTAAAAAAATAGCGGTACCCAACTAATAAACCTGTTACAAAGCACATTAAAATCAAAGTACCTATTATTACAAAAAATCTTAATGTCATAGTCTCTATCTAATCGTGTAGAATTAAGTCAAAGTAGCTTACGTTTTATGTTTTAGACTTCTTCATCTAAATTATAATAATTAGCTTCTTACTAAAGCGTAGTATAAATTCATGAGCAGGTATAAACAAAGCTTACTATTAAGTTTTATAGCGTTAAAACGTTAGCACTTTCAATAATATATTTAATATAGACATAAAATTATACCAATTCGCTTAATTAAGTAGTCTATTGTGAGGGCGGAAAAACGTGTTGATAGCTAGGCAAAAAATTAGCTATTTAGTTGTTCTAAATGAGAATTTTTTAACGCAGGTAGCGAGACGTCTAGCCCCGCAAAATGATTAAGTATTATTGCGAATTGGTATTACACATTTAATGTAATGCAAAAAGCTGAAACTATTTCGCTACCGAAACTTCCACTTTCGATGAAGATGTACTCGCAAGATCCAGTACTTCATAATAATTTAAGCCATCAATTTTTTTACCAATAATAAAATAATTCATTTCATTCATCATGGTTGGGTCGCCTAAAACATCTTCTGCGCTTTGCACATCAGAAAATTGAATTGTAATTAAGGCGCCTATAAAGCGCATTACATCTTGAGATTTTAATGTCTTTAAAACTTTATTAACTCCGGCCTGAGTTGACTCAGGTGTAGAACCATCAAATCTAAAATCACTTTTTGTACTAGCGCATGCACTAAGCATTAATATTGATAGTGCGATAAGTAAATGTTTCATATATATCCTTATTTGTTATTCGTGATACTTGCGGATCATCGCCACTTTACCGTTTTCAACTTCTATTACTTCCATCATTGTGGAGGTGTATTCTATTGGCTGCTTACTTTGTGGGTGAATGCCCTTTGCATGACTCTTATAACGAATAGCAAAGCCTGTATTGTTAAACACAAATGTATTAAGCAGTGTGCTTTCAAACAACGTGTGCGCACCTAAGTAAAAACTCATACCTTTGCGCATCTGCTCTTTGCCATCAGGAGTACGTGAGTCATCCGGTTGATACGGAATATGCTGATTGCCAATATCATCGGCACGGGCTAAAAGGCTAAGAAATATAATTAATAGAAAGCTTAGCTTGCACTTCATAACGATTCTTTCTAAAGAAGTATTTTTACTAAAACGACTAAATTTATTAATACATTAATTTTTTAGCGCAGCTTTTCTTGCTAGTTCTTTTATATCTTCATCGATATTGTCATCAAAAGACATTGAATAAATTCTCCAACCTTCTTTCACTTTAAAAAATTGAAATTCAAAACGAATAGGCTGCCTATCGTAGGTTACTAGGTAGGTTACATGAACAAAAAGCTCCCCAACTTTATAATCAGAAACCTTATTAATGAAATTAATTTCACCAACAAGATCATCAAGTGAGGATAGCTGTGTTTTTATCTGTTTTACCTGGTCAGGTATCGACGATACATATTTATTACTTGCGTAAATGGAATCAACAGCATCGCTTATTTTTTCATCAGAGTACAATTCAAAAAATTTATCAACTTCTTCTTGGTAATTGTTAGCACTGACACCCGATGAGAGTAAAAGTAAAGCAGCAAATATAATTTTCATTTTTAACATTCCTTATTGTTTTTAATATAAAAACACACTATTTAAAGTAAATAAAGTTATAAAATACGGCAAATTACATTTTGCTCTTTACTCTATTTGTTGCAACGCTGTTGGCTGGGTCGTCTGGCCAAAAATGTTTAGGGTAGCGGCCTTTCATTTCCTTTTGCACATCGCGGTAACTGCTAGCCCAAAAGTGGGCTAAATCTTGAGTAAGTTGCAATGAACGTTTACCTGGCGATAGCAGCTCCATAAGCAATGGCAATCTACCGTTGGCAAGCATAGGCGTACTGGTCAAGCCGTAAACTTCTTGCATACGCACGCTTAGCTTTGCGGGGCCATCAAGTTGGTATTCTATTTTTACATTTGAGCCACTGGGCACCGTTAAGCGCAAAGGTAACAAAGCTTTTAACGTGGTTTGTTGTTGCCAATCAAAGCAGTTTTGTAATGCTTCAAAGTAGTTAAACTTTTTAAGCTGCGTGAGCGTTTTAATATCTTCTAAAAACACGCCTAGCCACTGCGCTGCATTTTGAATAAGTTGTTGCTCGTTTATTTGCGGGAATTTATCGGGCATTAAATTACTTGCTAGGCTCATACGTATCAGCAATTGTTGCGCATCAGGTTGCTCGTTAAATAATGCAAAACCGTGTTTAGCAAATAAGTTAAGCCACGCTTTAGCACGCTCGCTCTTATCTAGTTTTTGTTTACTAGGCTGGCTGCTGAGCGTTATAGCCCCGAGCTTTACTTCATCTTGGTGAATAAAGCGCGCTGATTTTTCATCAAACTCACAACGAGTAAGTTCACTAAATAAATGCGGTAAAAATTCTTGTAACTCAAATGGGTTAAGCGCGGTGGCTGCAAATATACGCCCACCTTTGTGCCCGCCCATGGTTGCTATAGCTAAGTAATCGTCGTTGTGCCAGTAATCGGCATTTAACTCAGCACCAGCACCATTGGCAAGTAAATAACCATTACCACGTTTTTTAGCGATGCGATCGGGGTATGCCAATGCCACCAGCAAACTTATATAATGCGTATTTAATTCGCTGTTTTCGTCTTTTACTTTTAAGCGGCTTTGCCAATATTTTAACTGTTGTTTAAATACCGGATGCGGACGTTGCTGCTGGCTATGCAGCGCTAAGCTCAACTCGTTTGCACTATTTACTCGGCTCTCAAGTAATGCCACTAAATAAATAGCGAGCCTAAAAATACCAGGGAGTTGGTCATCAAGTATTTGTGCTTTTAATAGCATATGCGCCAAACGAATATCAGCACCAAAACCTAACATTTTACTGCCAAGCGGTGTGAGCTTACCTTTGCTATCAATAGCTTCTAGCATGTTAAGCAGGTTACTTGCTTGCTCACATTGTTGTTCAGTGGGCTTATCGAGCAAGGTTAGCTCATCAATACTGGCTCCCCACTGCTTTGCCTCAAGCATAAGCTGGCTTATGTCTGATGTGAGTATTTCGGGATTGTCGTGACTATTACGTCGCTCGAAGGTTTGCTTTGAGCCAATTCGATAAACAATGCCCGGCTCTATTCGTCCTGCACGCCCTGCACGCTGCACAGCAGACGAGCGCGATATGCTTTGTGTTGTGAGCTCTGTAACTCCTGTTTTTAAATTAAAGGTCGCTGCACGGCGCTTGCCGCTGTCAATTACAATGCGTATGCCTTCAATAGTTAAACTGGTTTCGGCTACATTGGTGGTAAGCACTACTTTGCGCATGCCGTTTGGTGCAGGAGCAATAGCAGTTTGCTGATTGGCTTTATCTTGCTCGCCAAATAGTGTTGCAACTTGGCAGTTACTGGGTAAATCGCTCAGTGCTTGTTGCACGCGTAGTATTTCAAATTGCCCAGGTAAAAATACCAATGCGCTGCCTGTTTGCTCATTAAGTGCTTGTTTTATTATGTTAGGAATTGCATCAAGCCAGCGGCTTTCATCTTTTATGGGTATGTATATTTCGTCTATTGGGTAGCTGCGACCGCTTGATTGAATTACAGGGCAGTCAAAAAACGCTGTATAACGCTCAGTATCAAGAGTTGCCGACATAAGCATAATGGTTAAATCTTCACGCAGCGCACTTTGGGTCTCGAGCGCAAAGGCAAGTGAGGTATCGGCTGCAATTGAACGCTCATGAAATTCATCAAATATCAGTAAATCAATATCGCTTAATTCGGGGTCGTTTTGCAACATGCGCGTTAACATGCCTTCGGTGACTATTTCGAGGCGCGTATTAGCGCTTGCTTTACTCTCGCCCCTAATCCGCAAACCCACACTTTGCCCAACACTCTCGTTTTGGCACTTTGCTAAGTAACTTGCAATATTACGTGCAGCTAAACGGCGAGGCTCTAGCATTACAATACGTTTAAAATGCCCGTCACGCATTAGTTGTAGCGGCAACCACGTAGATTTACCCGCACCAGGCGGTGCTTGTAATAACGTAATAGGATTACTTTGTAATGTAGTAACGAGTTGTTGATATATGTCTTGAACCGGCAGCACAGCTATTTACCCAAAATTGCTTTGTGTGCATTGTAACAAAAACCAAAAATAAACGCGCCGCTAAAGCTATGTGGTTATAAAGGATTTAATTAAGGGTTACATAATCAGAAATAATTACAGACCGCTCTGTACATTTTTTAAGGATGTGCTCAAAAAATTAATTATTACTGCCCCAATAAAAACATAACACCATGATTATAAATGCAAAATAAAAATTTAACTTATTGGTATACGCCTTGCTCCTTTTATACTGAACGTTAATTAAATCTAAGTAAGGAGAAACTTATGAACAGCGATCGTATGAAAGGTAATTGGAACGAACTTAAAGGTAAGGCTCAGCAAAAATGGGGCGATCTTACTGACGACGATTTAGATAAAATTGAAGGTAGCCGTACAGAGCTAGTGGGTAAAATCCAGCAGCAGTATGGTAAATCTAAAGAAGAAGCAGAGCGTGAAGTTGATGAGTTTGAAAAAACTCACTAATCGCTAACTTCTAAAAAAACCGCCATTTTGGCGGTTTTTTTGTTTAAGCTGTAGGTTATTTAGTTACGCTTTTAGCTGGTCACCTATTGGTAACTGCCTAATACGCTTTCCACACGCTGCAAAAATAGCATTACATAATGCTGGCGCATAAACTGGTGTAGATGGCTCTCCTACCCCTGCTGGTGGTGCATCGCTTTGTACAATTTCAACGTCAATCTCAAGAGGTGAATCGCTCATACGCGGTACGCGATAATCATGAAAGTTACTTTGCTGTACGCGCCCTTTATCAAAGGTAATACCATCGCTGATTGCAGTTGTAATTCCGTAAATAGAGCCACCTTGGGTTTGGTTTTTAACGGTGTCGGTGTTTACAACCGTACCCGCATCAATGGCAACCCACGATTTAATTACGTTTAAATCGCCAGCATCCGACACCTCTACTTCAACTACCGTAGCTACGTAAGTTAAAAAGCTTCTGTGTGCTGCTATGCCTAAACCTCGCCCTTTAGGAAGTTCTCGCCCCCATTTACTCATGTCAGCTACTTTTTCAATAACATGGCGCAGTCTGCCAATATCTAAAGGGTAAACCTCTTTATCGCCACCGTAATTATCGTATGTGGCATTTTGCTCAGTTACATCAACAATGCGACTCGGACCTATGGTGTCTAGTAAATAGTCTTTTTGGTCGCGACCGGCTTTGTGCGCCGCTTCGCCAATAAATGACTGAATAGCAAAGGCATGAAAAATATTTGATACAGAGCGCATCCAACCAATTCGTGCTTTGGCTTGCGCATCACCGTTTTCTAACTTCATGTTAGGTGTGTTAATTGGGTTATCGGTAAACCCTAAGCGCAGTTCACCGCTCATAGGAGTGGCTGCACCATCTTTAAAAGTAGATGCTATGGGTGTAAACGCGGTGCGGTGTAAATAAGATTCTATAGCGCCATTTTTATCTAGCGATGCTTCAATGTGCTGAGCTGAAACTGCATGGTAAAAGCCATGTTGTATGTCGTCTTCACGCGTCCACTGCACACGAATAGGTTTGCCTACTTTCATTGAAAGGTAAGCTGCTTCTGCTGAAAAGTCAGGTTTTGACTTACGCCCAAAGCCGCCGCCGAGCATAGTAACGTGAACATTAATTTTGCTCTCATCCATGCCAAGCATTGCAGC
>NZ_AUTI01000217.1:0-5158 GCF_000497995.1 Pseudoalteromonas sp. TB25 | reverse complement strand
GTCACGGTTTCTTTACCCGCGTTAATCATATCGGCGTCTAGCTCTGCTTTAGTCGGGTACGGGCCCATGCCTAAAAGGCCATTTTCGGACTGTAACATAACTTCAATATCATCTGGTACATAGTTTGCGACGAGTGTCGGAATTCCTATGCCCAAATTTACGTAGTAACCATCTTGAAGTTCTTGTGCAACGCGCATTGCAACTTGTTCACGTGATAATGCCATAATTTTGCTCCTGCTTAATCTCGTGTTGTTACACGTTCAATGCGTTTTTCAAAGCTGCCTTTAATAACGCGATTTACAAAAATACCCGGGGTATGAATTTGGCTTGGTTCAAGCTCACCCGGCTCTACAATTTCTTCTACTTCGGCAACGGTAATTTTGCCCGCTGTTGCCNATTGGATTAAAGTTCATGGCGGTGTGTCTAAACACTAAATTACCAAAGCGGTCGGCTTTCCACGCTTTAACAATAGCAAATTCACCCGTTATAGATTCTTCTAAAATATACGGGCGACCATTAAATTCTTTTACGTCTTTGCCTTCAGCAACTGGAGTACCGTAACCAGTTGCGGTGTAAAACGCAGGTATACCCGCGCCACCAGCACGCATTTTTTCAGCTAGTGTACCTTGAGGCGTAAGCTCTACATCAATTTCGCCACTTAATAACTGCTGCTCGAATAGGGCATTTTCGCCAACGTACGAGGCAACTACTTTTTTAATTTGTTTGTCTTGTAATAAAATACCTAAACCAAAGTCATCAACACCACAGTTATTAGATACTACGGTTAAGTTTTTTGTTTGCATGTGCTTAATTTGTTTAATTAAGCCCTCAGGAATACCACATAAACCAAAACCACCGGCAATAATGGTATCGCCGTCTTTTAACCCTTCCATTGCAGCTTCGTAACTAGAAACTACCTTATCAAAACCGGCCATGAGTCTCTCCTCATTGTGTGCTATTTGTTGTTAATTATCTTTAATCATCATTTTATAAGATAGCCATTTAACCTGAACTCTGGTTAAGAGATTTACTAACATATTGAATTAGGTTGATATTTAAATTTATTTTCTCTAGCCAGAGATTTTCAGTGAAAACAAGGCGAATTTACGCGTCAATAGCTGGTCTATTGCAAGTAAATTCAACGCAGTTAGTGCTGAAAATAGCTGCTCGAGATAAATTTATTATCCAGAGCTCAGGTTATTTAGTGTGTAGTGCCACTGATACTTTGCTCACAGGTTGCTTACCAAGTACTTTGGTTATCTCCCAGCCAGCGTCACTTAACCTTTGTAAATCAATTGAGTGTTCAATGCCAAGCCCTTGCAGTAAGTAAACTACATCTTCGGTGGCAACATTTCCTGACGCCCCCTTTGCATAAGGACAGCCACCAAGGCCCGCAACTGCCGCGTCAACCGTTGCAATACCTAGGCTTAAAGCTGCGTAAATATTTGTGAGCGCTTGGCCGTATGTATCATGAAAATGCACGGCCAACTTGGCTTTATCAATGTGCGTTAAGAGTAACTCGATTAATTGCGTTACTTTTTTTGCGGTGCCAACACCTATGGTATCGCCAAGGCTTACTTCGTAACAGCCTAAATCTAATAGCTTTTTCGATACACTTAGTACTGCTTGCGGGTTAATTTCACCCTCATAAGGGCAACCTAGCACACAGCTTACATAACCACGTACACGAATATTATTAGCTTTAGCAAACGCCATTACTTCACTAAAACGTTCAATACTTTGCTCAATTGAGCAGTTGATATTTTTTTGACAAAACGACTCACTTGCAGCGGTAAATATAGCAAACTCTTTAATGCCAACAGCGTGCGCTGCTTGTGCACCTTTTAAGTTAGGTGTAAGGGCGCTTAAATTTACATTGGGTAAATCTAGCGCTGATATTACATCCGCTGAGTCTGCCATTTGTGGCACCCACTTAGGGGAGACAAACGCGCCCGCTTCAATATCTTTTAAACCTGCAGCACTTAGGGCGTTAATAAGCGCTACTTTATCGGCTGTGCTTACTGTTTTTTCGTTTTGTAGGCCGTCTCGCGCGCCAACTTCAACAATACGTACTTTATTTGGAAAGGCACTCATTATGCACCTTCCTCTGTTGTATCTTCGACAATAGCAAGCAGAGCACCATGCGTTACTAATTCGCCTTCACCAAAACAGTAGCTTTTTAAAATGCCGTCATGCGGTGCGTTTAGCGTGTATTCCATTTTCATGGCTTCGATAATAACAACCGCATCGCCTTTGGTAATTGTGCTACCAATGTCGATTAAGTGCTTAACTACTGTGCCATTAAGCGGCGCGGCAAGTGGCAAAGCTTCGCTTTCGTGCGAACTAATATAATGTTTATCAACTGGTTCAAGCTTAGTTTGCAGTGCTTTATTCATAACAGTGACAATATTGCCCGCAGTACTATTACCAACCGTAGTTACGTGCGCGCTATGTTTTTCACCATTAATAAATACAGTGCACAGATTATTATTTAATGTGCCTTGTAGTTTAAATACATGCTCGTTATGCGTAATACTATAGCCCGCTGTCGTTTTTATAGCGCTTAGCTGTAAATCGGCAAAAGGGACTTTAATTGCTTGTGGTGAATTGAGTGTAAATCCAGTTAGTTGTTGCCACGGGCTTGCACTGCTTTGCGCATTTTGGGTGTTAGTTAGCGATTCTAAATATGCAAAAGCGCCAATAAGCTGACTTGCTTGTAATAACGATTCGTTAACCGCAACTAACGAATCACCTTGCTCAGCAATAAAGTGTGTACTTGGCGCACCCTGTTTAAAGGTAGGGTGGCTTGCTAAATTATGTAAAAAGCCAATGTTAGTGCTAAAACCCGCCAAATGAAATTGCTCAAGGGAGTGTTGTAAGCGGCTCAGTGCTTGTTCGCGATTGTCGTCATGCACAATAAGTTTTGCAATCATCGGGTCGTAAAACGGGCTGATTTCGTCGCCTTGTGCAATGCCTGTATCAATGCGCACAAATTCGCTGTTAAGTGGCGTATGTAGCGCTTCAATAGTTCCCGAGCACGGGATAAAGTCGTTAGCTGGATCTTCTGCGTATATTCGCGCTTCAAAGCTATGACCCTGCAATTGAATATCACTTTGTGTCAGTGGCAATGTTTGCCCACCCGCAATATTAATTTGCCAATTGACTAAATCTACACCCGTTACCATTTCGGTCACAGGGTGTTCTACTTGAAGGCGCGTATTCATTTCCATAAAGAAAAATTCATCGCCACACAGTAAAAACTCAACCGTACCTGCGCCTCTATAATTTATAGCCAGTGCACAACGTACAGCCGCTTCGCCCATTTCTTTGCGTAGTTCGTCAGATAAACCCGGAGCAGGGGCTTCTTCAATTACTTTTTGATGGCGACGTTGCAAAGAACAATCACGATCGCCTAAATAAACACAGTTACCGTAGTTATCTGCAAATACTTGCACTTCAACATGGCGAGGCTGGTTAACGTAGCGCTCAAGTAATACTAAATCGTTACCAAAACCGGCAATCGCTTCACGTTGCGCACCTTGTAGTGCGCTCATAAAGTCTTTTGCTTTTTGTACAACGCGCATGCCTTTACCACCGCCACCAAAGGCGGCTTTAATTAGTACAGGGTAGCCAATTTTTTCAGCTTCACTTTGTAAAAAAGCAGGGTCTTGTTTATCACCGTAATAACCAGGTACTAACGGTACATTAGCAGCTGCCATTATTTCTTTAGCGCGGGTTTTAGACCCCATTGCTTCAATACTGCTTGCTGGTGGCCCTATAAAAGCAATGTTATTAGCTTCGCAGGCTTTAGCAAATTCGCTGTTCTCAGATAAAAAACCATAGCCTGGGTGAATACAATCAGCGCCGCAGTCTTTAGCAACTTGTAAAATTTTGTCTGCCACCAAATACGAATCTTTACTTGGTGCGGCACCAATATGGTAAGCCTCGTCAGCCATTTTTACGTGCTGGGCATGTTTGTCTGCATCAGAATAAACTGCGACCGTGGTTAAGCCCATTTGTTTTGCGGTGCGTATTACTCGGCACGCAATTTCTCCACGATTGGCAATCAGTATTTTTTGTAATCGTTGTGTCTTCATAATCAATCCTACAGTTGCCAAGCGGGTGGGCGTTTATCAAAAAAAGCACTTAGCCCTTCTTGACCTTCTTCAGATACGCGAATTTTTGCAATACTTTCTGCGGTAAGCTCAATGAGTTCATCGGTAATTTTTTTATTTGCTACATCGTTAATTAATGCTTTTGCGGCTTTTACTGCAACAGGTCCGTTATCAATCAGTGTTTGCAGCATATTATCGAGCGCACAGTCTAAATTACCGGTTACTTGATGAATTAAACCAAGTTGCTTAGCAGTATGTGCATCAAACACTTCAGCCGTTAAAAAGTACCTGCGAGCAGCGCGTTCACCAATGGCTTTAATGACGTATGGGCTAATAACAGCCGGAATAAGACCCAGCTTTACTTCGCTTAAACAAAATTGCGCATCGTCTTTACTAAGGGCTATGTCGCAACAGGCAATTAAGCCCAGAGCACCACCAAAAGCAGCACCTTGCACAGCGCAAATTGTAGGGTGCGGGGAGCTTGCCAATACCTGCATTAATTTAGCTAATTGCATTGAATCAGCTAGGTTATCGGCGTAGTTGTTATCCGCCATCGATTTCATCCAAGCTAAATCAGCACCGGCTGAAAAGTGTTTACCTTCTGTTTTTAAAACCAAAGCACGAATATCAAGCGTATTTGCATGTTCAATACACTGAATAAGTTCGTGTATTACTTCACTGTTAAATGCGTTTCTTTTTTCTGGGCGACTTAACACAAGTACAGCCACATTAGATTTTGTTATTTGTAGTGTTACTGACATTTTGCGCTCCGGTTACATTCTAAATACGCCAAATTTCGAATCACGTTTTGGTGCGTTATTCGCAGCCGTCAACGCAAGCCCTAATACATTACGCGTATCGGCAGGGTCTATAATGCCGTCATCCCACAAGCGTGCACTTGCGTAATACGGGTGACCTTGCTCTTCGTACTGATCAATAATTGGCTTTTTAAAATCACTGATTTCTTGCTCGCTCATGTTTTGACCTTTACGTGCTAAACCATCTTGTTTAACTTGCGCCATTACACCGGCTGCTTGCTCGCC
>NZ_AUTI01000216.1:0-1303 GCF_000497995.1 Pseudoalteromonas sp. TB25 | reverse complement strand
AAGGTTCTGCAACAGCTGCCGTTGTTAAGCCCAGAAATGAACACAGAATTGGGATTGTCGATTTACCTATTTTACTATTCATCAATATCTTCTCACTAAATTAAAAATTGTTTCCCGTAAAAGGATGGCCTCAGCCTAATAAGACCCCTGTTATCCTAGTCTAAATCAATTATTTTGAGTGAAAACCAGTTGTATTCACTTGAATATATGTGACTTTTATAGCGAAATCGATTCGGACAAAGGTTGTCTTCTGGAATTAGCCAGGAAATTCGGGCGTAATAATGCCCGCGCTACATGATGTTAGCTTTTTTACTATATACCACTCTTTTAAAAACTTAAACGATTAAGTTTGTTTTTTTGTAATGGTTCACCGATTTAACAATCAAAAACAATCGAAAATATAAATATAAAATACTATTGCATATAGGAACTTTCAAATGACAACCTTAATTCATCTTGAATTAAGGTTGCGTATTATATATGGGCTCTATAGTGTTAGTGTTTACTGGCTTTTTTGTAAGTAACTTAGAGGTAGGAATTTAAAAGTGAATATTAATATTAAAAAAATAAGTTTTTATGCTTGAAAGTTATCATCATTCATTTAAATCTTAACGAAAAAATAATGTATTAATTCTCACGCGGCACCTGTTGAATGAAGGCTTAACTTAATCGATTAAGTTGTTAAGAAGGAAGTTATAATACTTTTTATGCTAACGCTTATGCATTAGAAGAATGAATACCGATTAAAGGATCCCGTGTTGTTATTTTTCGATGAGTCAAAAAGCGATGCCTACCCATAAAATACTGTTGCTTCGAGGCTTGAGGAGCTTTCCTGCTAAGGTTTTAATCTGCAGCATGACGCCAATTAACTCGAAGTGCCCCACTTAGTAAATTAAGTCGCACTAGGTAATTTATCGAACACCACTGCTGAGTTTTTATATCCCAAACATTTTCTTGGCCGAAAGTTAAGGTCTCGTTGAGCGCCAGCAATTTGCTTTGCTGCGATAGGGATCCGTTAAAGTTTTTACTTACCTTAAGTTTTTAATATGGGTTTTATTTGGCGAGGGGGGNGGGGCAGTTTTTTAGTTTGTTTGCTACCAGCCATGGTCACAGAATTTACTGGTATTACCTACTATGATCGTGAGGAAATGATGACGGTAGTATCTTAAGATGCAATCATCGCCCGAACTATCCCAGCAGAGCTTTTAGCAGTCACTTTGCGTATCGGATACATTTTTCTTCGACGTTAAATCATACTAACTATGCCCTTCTACCTTGCTCGCCAAACACTAGGTACACATAC
>NZ_AUTI01000215.1:16110-52511 GCF_000497995.1 Pseudoalteromonas sp. TB25 | reverse complement strand
ATTATCTTTTGCGCTTCTTCGGTAACCAGAAAGTCTAGGAACATCTGCGCCTCACGGTCTGCGTCAGGTGAGATGACTACATTGACATCTCGCCAGATCGTTCGGCCTTCATCTAAGCGAACAAGCTCCAATACATCGGGGTGCGTGATTGGCCAGTTCGGCCAGGTAATCCAGGCATCAGCGTCCAGCTCCTTGAACGCATTGAAGCTGGCGCCAGAGCCGAGCGAGTACGACACGATATTCTTCCGAAACTGCGCGACGTCATTCAGCGAGCCCATGCGTCCGGCGACGTCTTCCCATGTTCCAGTTCCGGAGGTGTTGTAGATGCCCTTGCCCTCCGTAACGACGATTTTCATTCCTTCCACTAGAAGCGCGTCAAAGCCCTGAATATTCTTTGGGTTGCCGGCCTTAACGGCTATAACGGTGGGCCTGATATAGATCGGCTCGACCTTGCTGGGGTCGAAGGTCTTGTAGGTTAGCAGGAATGCCGTCATCGACTGCTCCGAAGTACCCCAAAGTATATCGGCATCTGCCTGCGCATCAGCAGACCATCTGCTTTCAGGCCCGGCGATAATTTCCACTTTGGTACCCGAACGGTTTTCCCAGACCTCAGCGACTTTTTTGAAGGCGGTATTCGGCCCCCCAGCACCATACAGTTTGACGACACCATCCTTCGGCTCGTGCTCGATTGATGGGTCATAAAGTGATGCCTGAGCGAATGACGGAACAACTGCTGCTGCACAAAAGAGTGCTATGACGGTAACTATTTTCATTTTCTATCTCCTAATTTGAATGAGATTGTAACTTGGCTGTGAGGCATAACAATTTAATAGTGCGCTCAGCGCGCATATTTCTGCCGACTTAACGCTCATTTATCTACTTTATATAGTTTTAACAAATTATCTAAGGTATTACTATAACTAAGTTTTCTAAAACTTTTAAGTAAAGTTAAATGGAACAATATGCGCGCATCGCTCATTTTCATGAATATATGCGCAAAGAACAGTTTAACAAATCAATTAACGACGATATTTAGCCAATATCAATGACCGCTTCTCGCTCAAAGGCGACCTTAGAGAATTACGTTAACTCATAAAGGGGCAAATACGAGTTAGACGATAGCCGGCTTTGCAGAATAAAACTAATTACATAAAGTTATCGTGACCGTCTCTTCATCACTCACAGCCGAACTTCGCAAAGGTACTAGAAGTGGAAATGTTAATACTGTAGATACCTATATTCGAATACAACAAGTTTCTCAAAAAAATTATCAACATCAAAAATTTCTCATCATTTAGACTAGTTAGCTGATTTATCAAAGAAAGTGCTTATTCATCTTTGTTTACTGCTTGGTTATATTATTTAAAGCATTGTTTTATTTGATTTTATTTCATACCAACGAAATCCATCTGGAAATTATCTGCTATGATCGTTAATGAAGATTGAGTGCAATACGGAAATTAAACAGATTAACTTAGCTAGTCTCAAGTATGCATCTTCAAATGATGACTTGCTCATCAATCACAAGGAATGACGCAGCTATAAACAGGATGTTTGGAGAATTTTATGCAACAGCGAACACTTCGTAGGATCAGGCGAGATAGGCCCGTAGACTACTTTTACAGTTTAAAGAACAATTGCCATGTTTGGGTTGAATCAACATTAGAGCTAGACTTTTTGTATTGGCTCGAATTTGACGAACGAGTGTCTGCCTATACAACCCAACCAGAGAGTGCGGATACACCAGCAGGTCGCTATACGCCCGATGTATTAGTTGAGCTTCAAAATGGTTCTAGTATTTACTTTGACCCGCATCCATACAAGTACGTGCATTCTAAAACTTTTATAAACAAGTTTACTGAAAAGGCGCAGTATATTGAGCGCTTAACTGGGCGCCCTGTTCGTATTGTCACTGAAAAGGATTTAAACCCAATTACTATTGGCAACTTTAAAACACTTTACCCCTACCTAAGAACAGAACCGAGCGAAGTTCATAAATTATTACCTTTAGTTAATTCATTCCCAACTACTTTTGGTGATTTGAGGAAACAAGCTGAATCTATTGGCATTAGCCCATTTGTTCCTTTTGCTCTACTCGCTCACTCACACATCGGGTTTGACAATACTGTAAAGCTTTCTGACAGCACTCAATTGAGAAATTAAGCTCGATGAATATACTTCCTTATTCTCAACTATTAGATGATAAAGATCGTAAATTCGATATCTTGCTTTGCGATCAATTAAACGTAGTTACTAGAGATATTAAAACCAAGGAGCTGCAAACTTTTACTCGTAATGAGTTTGCATTTGCCTTAAAAACTTATTTGATACCAGTTACCCCTAATTCACCTCATTCAGCATTAGATCCATTCCAAAAACTAATAAAAGAAAAGCAAGCACCTTACCTTTCTTTAATGAAAAAGATTTTTGAAGAAGAAAACGCACATATGACCACGTTATCAATTTATAAACGAGTTATAGCTGAAGTGGAAGAGCAGCAAACAATAAATAGCAAACCAGGGACAGTTGTTAAGGTAAAGCATCCAAGCCAATCAAGCTTATCAAGGTGGTGGAAGAGGTTTAAAGACGCTGGGTTTAGTCATATTGACTATCTCCCAAAACGAAAGTCTAAGAGAAATACAACAGACTCTCGCTCTGAACAAATCATGTGGGAGGGTTACGAAAAGTTCATGATGGGAAAAATAACTCCAAGTATTGCTGTAGGACATGCAAAGTATGAGAATTGGGTCAACGAGATGAATGACCCTACCATTACCATCGTAAGTAGAGAAAAATTTAGAAAGCACCATCACAGCTTCAACGATCTAGACCGTGCCGAAGCTTCGGGCAACAGAGCTGAAGTCAATAAGCTAATGAGAACATACAAAACTCGCATCAAAACGGATCGAGTACTTACGCGTATAGAAGCAGATAGATTAGCGCTTAATCTTCGCCTAATTGATGATACTACTGGAGAAGTTACTGGAAAAGTCGCTTTATATATTGCCATTGATTGTCATTCTCGCTACCCGATTGCAGTCACTGTGGAGTTTGGTGAAGCCGAAAAGGCTATCGGTGGCGTTAACTTACTTCGCAATATTGTTATACCCGCGAGTGAACAACTCGATGCATTTGGCATACCTATCAGAATAATTTGCGATAATGGTCCGGGGTTCAATAATGAAACATTTGCAAAAACAGCTGAATCATTGAAGTGTGAACTGATTTACGCGCCAAGCAATCAGCCCTACAAAAAACCTTTTGTAGAATCATTTAATAAAACGATCCGAAGTGAGTTTTTAGAAAGCGCTGAGCTTAAAGTTGGCAATAAAATCGTGCATGGCGTGCCTGGATACAAAGGTAAGCGTTATGAAGGGAAAAACACTAACAGGAACCCTACAGATGAAACGCTAAAACAAGCTGCCGCCATGACGGTAGATAGCTTCGTTCAGAATCTCCACGATTTTTTAGTGCATTATGTAAATCAGCCACACAATGAACTCAATGGCAAAACTCCCCAGGAAGTATGGGAAGCTTCTTGCCTAGAGTACCCATTGATTCCGTGCCACTATGAACATCTAAAAACCAGTTTCCATGTTTTTCAGGGGGAGACTACCTTAAACGAGACTGGTAAATTCAGATTCAACAAACAGGACTTTTATGGTGAAGAGGTTCAAAACCTATATTGGCAGCTTAAAACCGGCAAAGCTTCAGGGAAAAACCCTAAAGTATCGGTATTGCATGATACACAAGATTGCAGGGCTGTAACCCTTGCGGTCACATTGCCTGGCGACACTCATGTTACAAAAATCATTGCTTACAACATCGATTTGGTTGATGAACAGGTGGCAATTTCATTTGAGGTCGCCAATATGAATCACAGTACACCTATTCGTCGCTCAATATATTGTGGCGAAGCTGAGCTTATAAAACGTAAACGTCGAAAAATACGTAATGGCAAGCAAACGCAAAATATGGAGCAAAACTTAATAGATGATCGATCTACTAAAGATATCATTAAGCAATCTAATAGCTCTCCCCATGAACGCCAATCTAAACGCACAGATCCGTTACTAGGTACGGATCTCTCACAAGAGAATCAGGATGACTCTCACTTCAGAAACAAGGAAGGTTATGAAAAATGGTAAGCACTACTCTTAATACATCACCAAGTTCGTTATATGTACCGCAAAGTGGCACATTCCATTGCCATTCGTCTACAACGGAAGCATGGGAATACATTAGCAAGATTCATCAGAATAGAAACTACTCAGGCTTATTGACGGGGGTTTCTGGTGTTGGCAAATCATATTTGGCTAAGACGTATACCCAACAATTCCCTCAATCTGAGTTAGATGAAAAAAATATTATTCCAGTGCTTTACGTTAAGTTAGGTGCAACATCAACTCCAACTGACTTGCTTCATCAAATTTTAATGGCTTTAGGGTGCACTGTAATGAACAGCAAAGAAAGGCCTTATACTGCACTTGAACGTTTGTTACATCTACTCAATGAACAAAGTGTTGAGCTTATTATTATTGATGAGGTTCAAGAGTGCTTACCTGATACAGACGGTATCAGAGCTCAGCAAATGGCAAAACAATTTGCAGGTCTAGTAGACAAAGCTAGCATCCCTGTAATTTTAATGGGAACGCCATTGGCTAAAAGAATTATCGAACTCGCCTACAAAGGTGGAGATAAAGAAGAGCAATTAAGCCGTCGTTTTCTAGCCCCACATCAACTTAGTCCCTGTCCAAGCCAGTGCCTAGCTTGGATAAGCATGGTTAATTTTTATCAACTTAAATATGGCTTTAATAGGCTAACGGCTCAGTCACATAAAGACTTACTCAACCGCATTTATATTGCAACAAATGGCATGCATGGGCTCCTTAATAAGCTTTATGCACAGATGTTACCCGCTGATTACAAGAATACAGCTCAGTACATAAGAGCATTTGAAGAAGCGTATAAATTTGCTATCAGAAATAGCGAAGACAACCCGTTTAATGCTGACATGATTAATGCACAGCAAACTGAACGCAATATTGAAGATTTAGATCGCAAGTTAAAGGAAACGTTCACACATGGCTAGGTTACCAATTCGAGTTAGGCCTTTCGTTGGAGAAAGCCAGGCTGGCTACATTCTTCGTCTTGCAATGCGAAATGGTTTTATGAAACCAGAAGACATTGTTAATAAGAAAGTATTTAACTTAGCAATTCGCAATAATCTAAAAAAAGCTGATATCAACAATATCAGCTCACTCATACAACGCCCTATTTCATTTTCAGAAACGGAGGGGAGCCCTTTTCCAAAAGTCTGTTCCAGTGCTCGAATTCTCCACGCTAGAGCATGTCTAAAATGCTTGAATGAAAACCCTATTCATAGAGATAATTGGCAAGACCCAAGATATACGCACTGTGCAAAGCACCAGGTCATGCTTATTGATGTATGCCCTCACTGCGAACACGAACTGGAATTTAACGCAAGTTTACTTCAAGGGTATTGCAGCAATGAATATTGTGGAAGAAAACTTCTTCAGCTTTCGGTGGATGAAAAGATTAAAAGGCTCACAACCGGTAATATAGAAGACTGTATTATTGCAGGTTTGTACGTTCTTGAAATTTCAGAGCTTAAAAGAAAAGCCTATTTTAATTATAAAGACATACCAAAAATCCTAACCGCAGGAATTGACTTGTTAACTAATAATGAAGCATTAGGGCATTGGCTAGCAAAAATATCTAGCAAAGGGCTGCCAGCTGGTTATCCTAAAAACCTGGCATATCCTGAGCTTTATTCCTTATCATGTCATATTCATAGAGATTGGAACTTGATAAAGCGCGCTCAAATCGGCAATAGAAAGCCTTCTCTCCAGCTTACTTCCACAAGCAAGCCTTTGGAAATAAGGATACTCGCATCTTGTCTAGGGCTCAACGCAGCTGATTTAAAGCCTCTGTGGTACAAAAATATTCTACGATTCAGCAATACAAACCGATATCAAGTCGATGGTTTAATTGATGCCAAGCAGTTAATAGAAGAGCTGGTAACTAAATCAACCTCTGAAGTCATAAATGAAGTCGATTTCATGGAAGCCACAAAGTTTGTCGAGCAATACCTGATGGAAAAATCAGATCTTTTATTAGCAATATTTTTGAAAGATTTACCTTTTTATTATCAAGGTAAGAATAACCTCCTTGATTCAATTTACTTCAACCGTGATGAGCTGATAAAAGTAGGCGAACGTCATTTGAAATCGTCTAAAGCCAGAACAATCAGTATTGATACATGTGCAAAAATTGCCAAAATATCACCCAACATCATCAAAAATGCAATTAGTAGCGGATTAATCAAATCCTCTGACTGGAAAGCAGATAACTCAACTTTAAAGCTAATTGAGCTGAAGAAGTTGCAAGAGCTGCATAAAAACAGACAACTCAACCTCCCTCTGTGAAGAGGGGGGCATTGTTTTACAAATAATCTAAGAGGTTGCTATTAATAGCTTTCTACTGTCTTAGAGTAATTCTTTAACTAATACCTGTGCTTTCTCAACATCAAAAGTTCTTGCAGCATACCCTTGTGCAAGAATTTCTTGAGGTAAATACTCATCAAACTTATCTATAGTTTTTTCTGCAATAGCATCAGCTAAATCAATTGCTGATATGGTTTTATCATCTCGAAAGCTTTTAAGAGCCCCGATAACATGATCAATTAAGGTATTCTCAACTTCTATAATTCCTGCAAATGCACCCGCTCCAAACCCTTTGTGTATAAGTACTGCAACAAGTGTATTTACAACTTTATCACCGGCCCAAGGCAAAACAACGGCTGTATTGCCATGCTGTAAGAAATATGTACTTTCAAGTTTTGCAGTTTTAAAAAAGTCTGCCCCCTCTTTAAAAAGTGCTTGGGCAACTGCATCACCAAATTCAATTCTTTGTTCACCAACTTGAACTCTGTAGTCACTTTCTTTCAGAATTTTAAGCATTTCTTGTCTCACTACATCATGTACAGCCATCCCTGAACCACCAAATTTAGGTGGTTTCCCTCCTTTTGCATGCTGTACTGAAATCACTTTTTTGTCTGTATCTACTAGCTCAACCACCCAACGTTTACCCGCAAATACAATATGTTGGCCCTCTAAAATAAGGCTATCTACGGGTAATGTCCCTAGTGTTTTACTACCCGTTACAATTCTAAATTCTTCAGGGGTTTTAAAGACGGCATAAAACGTATAATGATTTGTTACTTTTTCACCCATAAAACCTAAAACCAGTTCACCACTTCCTAACTGGGTAATAAGATCTACCTTACCCATGTGAGATAGCAAATCTTTAAAATGAGTAACAGTAACTTGTTGGAATGGCCCGTCTTTACAAAGTAATACGTAGATTTGATCTGCTCTTATACCACCCCATTGCGCGATGAGAGCTAAAACTTGATGAAGTAATGTTGAAAAGTGATAGAGCGAAGTGTCTGCTGGTTCATACCATTTACTTGCAACCAATAACCGTATCATCGCTAGCGATTGAACCAATTCAAGCCGCAGTTTATCTACAATACTCGATTTTTCTGTAAGGTCAGCCTCAGTTATCAGCATTCGCAAAATACTAGCGCCACCACGCCTACCTGAACGACCCATGCGCTGCCGTAAACTTGCAATAGAATGCGGCGCAGTAACTTGCACGACAGAGTTAACCTTGCCTATATCAATGCCTAACTCCAAAGTCATAGTACACACTGCTGTCGTGGGAATTTGATCTTGCTGAAGCCGAGCCTCAAGTGATTCTCGCATTTCTTTGGCTAACGAGCCGTGATGTGGAAAAAACTCGTTAGGCACAGTGTTGCTCTCACACATCTCTGCAAGAGTGGTCGCAATACTTTCGGTGCGACTTCTGCTATTTGCAAACACTAGGTGGTTTCCACCACGGCAAAGACCATATAAATCGTTACATACGGTTTGCTCCGCAGTAACCGTCTCATCTGCCACAACAGCGCTCTCAATATATCCCTTCACTTGCATTTTTAACGATGATGAAGACTGCGTTTGCTTTATTATTTTACAAGACAGTGATTTATTAGGTCTTAAAGATGCTGGGACACTTTCTAAGTTACCTAAAGTGGCACTTAAAGCCGGTTCTGGGTATTGGTGAGTTTATACGGCCTACAAGGTGTTCTAAGCGGTGCAGTAAGCTCAACAAGTGATGGCCTCGCTCTGTGCCAATAAATGCGTGAAATTCGTCTATAACTATGTGCTTTAAATTCTGAAAAGCAGACTTTACCCAGCCACTGTCTCTTATTAATAATGACTCTAGGGACTCTGGCGTTATTAACATAATGCCTGATGGATTTCGTTTCAGCTTATTTTTTCGACTTTGAGGACTATCACCATGCCAAGGTGTAACTTGTATGTTTAACAAATCTGACAAGCTTTCTAGCCTTCGGTCTTGATCGTTTATTAACGCCTTTAGTGGGCTGATATATAAAATGCCCACACCACTTACTTCATCTGCGATACTACTTATTGCAGGTAAAAAAAATGCTTCGGTTTTACCTGCGGCAGTAGAGGCACTAATAAGCACATCAGTATTGCCTGATAGGATAGGGTCAATTGCTAAACATTGAATCTCTCTGAGCCGATCCCAGCCTTGTTTAAAAATCCACTGCTGAATGCGCAAATCGAGCTTTTCGTGTGCGTCAATCATAATTTGAAGTCAGCTAGCTCATCGTCTTCAGATTCAATGTCTAGCTCTACATCGGAAGGTTTTTCCTCTGCAATATCAACATTTTTTATTAAGCTGTCCCACGAAATATTTGGATTTTGATCAATCACGGCAAGCATATCTAAAAACGCTTTGATCGTATTTCTTGGCGTTCTGAAGTAAGCGTCTCCAATTGTTTTACTGCAATGGACTAAAAATGCTTTGAGGGACTCGTCAGGTACTAAATATAACGATTCATCGCCTGATGCAAAAACATGTCTAAGGTTTTTAAGTAGTATAAATAACTCTTCTGGCGTTAAACTTGCCAAGTGTAATGCAGGGGATGAGTAATCAATAACACCGGCTTGTTTTGCAAATGTGTTGCCAGCTAGGCGAGATTGCAGCGCCTCATAGCTATATAACCCTTTTCTTGGATCAAGTAAAAACTCGGGTGTACCACCGAGTAAAAACCCTAAGTACTCAGCCGATCCTTGTAAGCAGTCGTTGAGTATTCTAAGAATTTGCTCGTAATTTGATAATCGTGCTTGGGTGCTATTGAGTTTGTATAAATTTACCATTTCATCGAGGTTAACTAATAACCCTTCGTAGCCAGCTTGCCTTACAAATAAACTCATAAGCTTTAGAGAGTCATAAAACGAAGCATCTGAGATAATACTTCTTATACCAAGATCTTTGCGAGCATCTGTTTTTGTTGCATATTCTGCTCTTAACCATTTTACAGCGTTGTTCTTAAGTTGCTCGTTATCTGTTTCATGGCCAGTCCAGTATGCTTCTATAACTTTTGCAAAGTCGTAACCACCTACAAGCTCAGAGAGAGACGCGAGCCTTTCGTGAATCACTGTGGTTATTTCTTTGCTTGTATTATCTGATTCTTTTCGTGCCTCGGTAATAAACTTTTCAACCACACTGGTCAATGCATTACCATCAGGCTTATTACGAGTAGACATGTTTCTCATTAACTCAGAATACAAGTTTCTGGCTTGTCCAGATGATGCATGAATACGACGATCGGGAGATAAATCTGCATTAACAGTAACTAACTTTCGCTCTAATGCGATCGCTCTTACAACACTTAAAAAGAATGTTTTACCTGAGCCGTATTCGCCAATAATTAACCGAAAAGCAGAGCCGCCCTCTGTCACTCTGTCGATATCTTTAATGAGCGCTTTAAGCTCATTACCACGACCTACTTGTATATGCTGTATGCCGACTTTTGGGGTAACACCCGATTTAAGAGACTGTATAATTGCATCGCGCTCTTTTGATCTAATTTTTTTTGCTGCCATTGTTATAACTCCCTTATCTCTTTGACTATTTCTTCATCAATGTATATATCACCGTCGTCATCAATTACTGGTGCATCCACTAAATCAAATGACCAGTCATTAATGGTTTCTATAGCACCATCGACCATTAATTTTAGCTCACTACACATTTGGGCTACCTCTTCGCGACCCCATTGCGCTTTAGCGCATAGCTTTTCAAACAACTGACTATGAGCCTGATCTAATCCATCAACTTCGTTTGTCAGCTCTGGGACTTCAATATAATCGCTTTCATCTTCATCTGAGGTAAAGATCTGTTCCAGCATGTTTTTAGCTTCTGTTGTTTGGCTTTCATGAAGGGCTAATATTGTTTCATCTAAGCTAAACTCTGATGAGCTTTGACTACGTGGCGCTGGCTGGTGACTACTTGTAGTAAGCTGATGAATATCACTCGTAACAGACTCTTTATCCAGTCCTAAATTTGTGTAGAGTTTTTCGATTTGCTTTACTTCTCTGTTATCGACATTGCCATCTGCTAGCGCAATAGACAGAATAAACCTTTTCACAAATTCTATTTCTTTTACACCTAAATTATTAAGTCTATTTTTTAAACCCGTATTATCCGATGGTGTAACTAGTCGCCATGTAAGATAAGCCTTTAGAGATCGCTTTTCTATATCCGTTAATTTTTCATCATGAGCAATTAGCTTTTCTAGCTCAGAACTTTCTGATTCATCCACAACCCCATCTATATTTGCAACCATAGCACCTAAACGCAGTGCGACACCCACTTGGTTAAACGCATGACTAGGGACGAATTCTTCCTCATGCCCTGGAGTAAATAGTACAAGTTTGCCATCTAATTTGGGTTTTGTATGGTGGTAACGTAAGTCAGGCGCAATACCAATATCAGCAAAGTTCGCTAAGTTATAAATGAGCTCACCTTCTTTTTTATTTATCGCTTTCGGTGTTGGTAAGCCTGTTTGCAACCAAAATTCAGATACATCTGTTACCCCATCATTTTCTAAAATGATGGCCTTAGCCCACGCTTTAAACTTTTCGATTAATGGTGACGGTTGACTGCTAGCAATGACACGAGGCAACAGCATTAATGCAGCTAAATCATCTTTGCTTGTATCAGCCTTAGCTAAATAACGGCTATAACTAGCTAGCTCCTCAGTGACTTTATCTGCTATTGGAATAAGCTTTTTTATAGGTGCTTTTAATATGCTCGGATCAGGCAAACCGTCGAGTAAAATTTTAATACTAGGGATACCACCGCTGGCGGCAAAGTACTCTGCGTTTAATTTGGTTTTATTGGGCTTCACTTGCATTCCCTCTGGGAATTTTTGCTTGTAGTAAAGTTTAAAAAGTGAATCAAACTCTATATCGCAGCGCCTAGCTGCGGTTTTTAAATTGTATTGGTCTGTATTTTTAATCCACTCAAGTGCTAACTCATCACTCACTCTTTCTGTAGCAACGATTTGCTCTGAAAGACGTAATTTAAAAAGTAGTGAATGACGTGTCTTTGGTAATTTATGCTTTCTACATTCAAATAATTTAGGTTTAACTAAATACATAAACTCTAAGAGATTTGCTGAATAACAAGCAAAAGAGCGATTTGAAGCAAACACTTTATGTAAACGAAGTACTTCATCAAAAATATCTTCAAATTGTTCCTCTTCAATTTTATTATCTTGACCATTCTCAACAACAAATCTTTCAAATCCGTAAAAGTACAAAAATACAAAGCCTATTGGGGTGTTGCCCGCACTTCTATCGGTTGCTAACCAATCAAGGTAGGCACCTCTAGACTCTTTAGATAATAAACCGTAGCTTGGCCAGTAGCCTAAAGATTCATCAGTTGGGAATTCGTTTGAATTAGTCCGTGGTGATATTACTGGTAAGTCTGCACAAATTAATGCTGGTTCAGAGCGATAACCAACCAATGATTCCATCACCCCACCTACGTACAGAAACCCTTTTAACTTTCGACTGTGAATAGTAACTTCTTGACCCTTGCTTAACCATTGAGCTTGTTTACCCTTATTGATATAGGTGTCTTCAGATACATTACTCTCAAAAATATTAAATGTGGCTAAATCGTCTTCAGAATTTCTCGAACTATGGGCACGCTCTATAATTGTGGGAGGTGTATTAACAACAGTGATGCGAGGTTTTGGACTAAGCTGCTTTGAAGTTGTTAATTCATTTGTTTGTTTGTGTAGCTCAACACTTACTGATGCATTATTAATTTTAATAGACTTTATTGGGCTGCTTTCGTCATTTTGAAGATCAGATATAGAAGACTTAGAGGCTGACTTATCAAGAGTGTCTTTTATGTTCGGGCTTGGATTACCTAGTGATCCAGATTTTGCTTTATTTGAATTTGAGCGTGGACTGGTAATTAACCAAATTATCAATATAACAACTGCGATTATAAAAATGAATTCCATGTAATATCCCTTTAAAAATGGTTGGTACCATTTTGGTATTTAAAACTCCATATGCTACTAACATACCACTAATAAATTCAGAAATGTATAATACTGCTGCTAAGTAGTTTCAATTATTCTTAATCAAAAAAATTGTCTTTAATGAAACCTCTTTTGTATAAGGTTCCTCGAACATCCCTATAGGATGTTAAGTTTGCGAAATATGAAACTAACATGGGCTTGGTTCATAATTAGTAACTGAACGCACATTAGGTCACCGCTATATCGTCTAAAAAATCTCAACTTATACGTGTATATTTAAAAAAAATCTCACGTTATGCGTGGTGTGAGATTCTCACATGGCTAATTAAAAGCTATAAATTGGCCTTTTTCAGTGTGTGAGATTCTTATGTGATGTATGTATGATCAATAAAGCAAATGGGTAGAAATTTAAAATTAATAAATAATTAAATTTGGGTTTCTCTAATTTAGCTACAATGCATGAATATCTAGAGTAATATTCATTGTAGGTACATTGTTATTATGGAGATATTTTTATTTACGCAGCGCCTGAGCTTAATTAACTTATCCCGCACTTGCCATAAGAAAAAGTACAAAAAAGTGCAACCATAAAAATTCTTTAGATGATGCATCACCTTAGTATAAGTAAGCAATATAACTGAGCTTATGTATCGATGGGAAAATAATAGAACGTCATTTAACCTTTGCTAAGGCTGAATTGAGTAGTCATTAATTTCATCTTATAAAAAGCGACTTCGGTAGCTTTTTTTTCCTTTTTGTTGCTGCATACTTTATCCTACGTCATAATCTAACGTCCTATTAAAACGCGGAATTTTTATGAACTGGCTTGCACAATTACCTACCCAACGAACCCCGTGGCTTTTATTTACAGCTATCGTTTTTTTACTTGAAGTTACCGCTCTTTTCTTTCAATACAAAATGGGGTTAGCGCCTTGCATAATGTGTATATATCAACGCACTGCAGTATTGGGGTTATTAGGCGCAGGGATTGTAGGCTCAAGTAAACCACAAAGTAAAACTGTGCGTATGATAGCGTATGTTATTTGGGGAATATCGAGTGTTTGGGGATACTTAATTGCTCGCGAACATATTGATATGCAGACCACCACAGACCCTTTTGCATTTAGCTGCGAGTTTGAACCAAATTTCCCATCATTTATGCCACTACATGAATGGATACCTAGCTTTTTTCAAGCTACCGGGGATTGTGGAAATATAGATTGGCAGTTTGTTGGCATGAGCATGCCTGCTTGGATGGAAGTGATATTTGGGATTTTCTCACTAACGCTATTTATTATAATTATTGCCCGTTTATCAATTAAAAAGTCGATTTGATATGTTTACATTTTTTTCAAGCCAATTAGACCAGCTTAAGCATTTAAAAGTACGCCAGCGTCAAGACGTAATTGCGCTTGCATTAAGTCAGCTATCGCCAACTGATAAAGTTCTATTGCGTATTATAAAGTTGCTATTACTTAGCCCACTATTTTTAATATTCACTGTATTTAAAGGTTGGATATTAATACCATTTTTGATACTTGGCGGATTGTGCTATCCACTATTAACTACACCTATTGAAATTAACTTTGCTAAAAAGCACTTAAGCGATGCGCTAAAACAATTTAATCAGGGCGCCTAGCACCCTGATTACTATTTAGAAATATTAAAGTGTAAGTTTCCCCTCTAATTTAGCTAAAAGCTTTTTGCCAATCCCTTTAACTTGCGATAAATCACTAACGCTTTTAAATTCGCCATTTTCTTCACGATAATCCACAATTGCCTGCGCTTTTTTCTTACCTATACCAGGTAACTTAGCAAGCATCTCTGCATCAGCATTATTTATACTAATTGTCTCAGCTTGAGGCATTTGCTTAGTTACTTCTGATAATTGTGCATACGCGGTAGTCGCGGGTAGTAAACATAATAAACTTATGATGAGTAAATTTTTTAACGTTTTCATTAAACTTGTCCTTATTCTTCTTTTCTTAATTTTGAGTATTGCTCAGGAAATCAATAAATAAGGAACTGTAAAGTTCATCACTTAAAGTGTACCTAAACGCATTATCACTATGATCCGAAATCCTGAAAATGCAGCTGGTACAACAAAGTGATTGCTTAACTAAAGTAAAGTTACCGTTTTTTGTCAAATTTAAGACACCTAAAAATTAATACTTCGCGCTTGCAAATTTACTTACAAACCATTACTGTACATAAAAACAGTAATCTAATGGTTTTTTAAAAACCACGGTGCCAAGCAATTTTGCAGGAGAAATCATGGCTGTTGTTGTTAAATATGTTGTAGAACGAAACGGAGTCGAGCGTATGACGTTTACTACCAAAAAAGAAGCTGATGCTTATGACAAGATGCTCGATATAGCAGAATCACTTGAGCTGATGCTAGAAAAGGTAGACGTACCGCTTAGTGAGCAACAAATTGAATCACTTGCTTTAGAGATAGCGAAAAGCAAAGATGATTTTATGACCATATTAAAAGGTGGCAAAGATCCAGCTGTTACCAAAGCGCCAGCAAAAAGTAAAAAGTCAGATAACGTTGCATCAATTGAAGATAACAACGATAAAAAAGTAAGTTAATTCATAGAGTGTTCCCTCCTCGAACGGGACAAACTAAATAAAAAAGGGAGCAACTAAGTTGCTCCCTTTTTTATTATACTAATTCGCTTAATTAAATGATCTCTTTAGGGTGGAAAAACGTGTTGATAGCTAGGCAAAAATTCGATATTTAGTTGTACTAAATGAGAATTTTTTAACGCCGGTAGCAACACGTTTAGCCCCGCAAAATGATTAAGTATTA
This sequence comes from Pseudoalteromonas sp. TB25, assembly GCF_000497995.1. NCBI lineage: Bacteria > Pseudomonadati > Pseudomonadota > Gammaproteobacteria > Alteromonadales > Pseudoalteromonadaceae > Pseudoalteromonas > Pseudoalteromonas sp. TB25. The sequence continues at coordinate 37,239 of NZ_AUTI01000215.1, read as the reverse complement.
TTGCGGATTGGTATTAATTACTACTCACTTTAAAATAAGTAGTAATTGCTAATTAAAGCTCTTTTTCTACTTCATCAAATAAAGCAGTGATGTTTTGCTCAGGCTCTTTTGTTACTAAGCTAACAACAACAATTGCAATACTCGCTAAAATAAAGCCCGGTACTATTTCGTACATAAAGCTACTTAAGCTTTCACCATTGATAGTAAATGGTCCATATATCCAAATTAGCACAGTAAATGCGCCTACTAACATACCAGCTAACGCACCAGCAAAGTTCATGCGTTTCCAATAAAGGCTAAACAATACCAGTGGTCCAAACGCAGCACCAAAGCCAGCCCACGCATTACTTACTAGGTCTAAAATAGAGCTATCTCTGTCGTAAGCTAAATAAATAGCGAACATAGCAACTACGGCAACACTTATACGGCCAACAGCAACTAGCTCTTTATCACTGGCATCTTTACGTAAGAATGTTTTATAGAAATCTTCTGTTAATGAACTTGAACTAACCAATAATTGAGATGAGATAGTACTCATAATCGCAGCCAAAATTGCAGCAAGTAAAAAGCCAGCAATAAGTGGGTGGAACAGCAACTCAGAAAGAATTAAGAAAATTGTTTCAGGGTCTTCAACTACAATGTTGTTCTCATAAGTATAAGCTGCACCAAATATACCAGTACCAACAGCACCAATGGCAGCAACAATCATCCATGTCATACCAATACGGCGTGCTTTAGGCATATCTTTAACACTACGTACCGACATAAAACGAACAATGATATGTGGTTGGCCAAAATAACCTAAACCCCAAGCCATTGCAGAAATAATACCTAATGCAGAACCTGCACCAATCCAGTTAAGCATATCTGGATTTACGCTATGTAAAGTTGATTCTAAAGGTTGTTCAAGCAAAGAGTATGCAACCGTTGGTACTAGAATAAGTGCAATGAACATAATACAACCTTGCACAAAGTCAGTTAAGCTTACAGCTAAAAAACCACCAAACAAGGTATATAAAACAACTACGCCCGTTGTAATGTATAAACCCATTTCATAAGTTAAACCAAATGAGCTTTCAAACAATTTACCACCAGCGACAACACCAGATGAAGTATAAAGAGTAAAGAAAACAATAATTACCACAGCTGATACAACACGTAATAGGTTGGATTTATCATTGAAGCGATTTGAAAAGTAGTCTGGGATGGTTATAGAGTCATTTGCTTTTTCAGTGTAAACACGTAATCTCGGTGCAACTAACAGATAGTTTAACCAAGCACCAATCACCAATCACCAAGCCAATTGCTATCCATGTACTACTAAAACCAGTAACAAACATCGCACCAGGTAGGCCCATTAAAATCCAGCCACTCATATCAGATGCACCTGCAGACAGTGCAGCTACACTTGGAGATAGATTTCGTCCACCTAACATGTAACCAGATACATCGTCAGTAGATTGCTTATATGCATATAGTCCGATACCTAACATTACAATAAAATATAATGCTAGTGAAATAATCATTCCTGTTTCCAAATTAGCCTCCGCATAATTATTAATAATAGGCTTTAATCCAAATAATGACTCTTAAAATTTTATAGTTAAGACACTATTGGGGTAAAAACCATTCTCGCTGACTATATCATGCTTGATAATAAAATCTCCAACTTGTTGCCCTCACCTGATACAAAAATACTCATGTTGAATAATTTTAAAGCGAATTGGTGAAATATAATAAATTAAATACTAGAAAGACCTTAATTTTTAATGATAATTTATTAATCTAGCAAATATACGTAATGCTATTTTGAGTCTTTTGCCATATATTATTACAATAACTAATTAGATTACTCTTACGGAACTGTTTATGTATTTTTACGCTGCACGCCAACCTATTTTAGACAGAGATAAAAAGCTCATCGGATATGAACTTTTATTTCGCGATGGCGTTGATAACGTATTTCCCGATATAGACGGTGACGAGGCAACTACACGACTAATTGAAGGTAGTCAGTTTAATTTCGGCTTAGAAGATTTAACCGACAATAAACCCGCCTATATAAATTTCACCCTAGAAACGCTATCAAAAGGCTACCCAACACTACTGGGCAAAGATACTGTAGTTGTAGAAATCCTTGAAACTGTGCAACCTGGGAAGCGATTATTAGCCATAGTGAAAGATCTAAAAGATAAAGGTTACACTATTGCTCTTGATGACTATATTCATCAGCCTGTTTGGCGCCACTTTTATCCATTTATTGATATTATTAAAATAGACTTTTTAGCATCTGATATAGATACAATAAAAACGGTTCTTAATGATTTAAAACTGCACTCGCATATTAAGTTACTTGCCGAAAAAGTAGAAACCTATGAAATTTACCAACAAGCTCTAGAGCTTGGTTTTGATTATTTCCAAGGATTTTTCTTCTCAAAACCTGAAATGGTACAAAGTAAGGCTCTACCGCCTTCAGAAATGGCATTAGCTGAATTACTTTACGAAACATCAAGCGTTGATATGGATCTTAAAAAAATCACTGATGTGTTTGAGCGTGATGTAAACCTATCTTACAAATTACTTAGGTATTCAAATTCTGCTGCCTTTGCAAGGCGTGCTGAAATAAGTACCATTAAGCAAGCCCTTATAGTGCTTGGCGCTAACGAAATTAAAAAACTATTATCATTATTATTTGCAGCGCAAGTATCAGCAGATAAACCTATAGAGCTAATTAGGCTATCGCTTACGCGCGCTCGTTTTGGTGAGTTACTCGCTATATCCCATGGACAATTTAAAGATACCGGCATGGCATTTTTAACCGGTATGATGTCTCTTATGGATGCTATTTTAGATGAGAGTATGGAAAGCGTTATGAAAAAGCTTCCACTTTCGAATGACATAAAAGCAGCGTTATTAAACGATGAAGGCTTGCTGGCAAAATATTTAAACTTAGTTAAGTATTATGAACAAGCTAACTGGTCAGCCGCAAACGAATTAACGAAAGAGCTAAACCTAGGTGAAAAAGTTCCTGATGCCTATCATGAAGCACTGACTTGGGTTAATGAGCAAATGCAGTTAATAGTTAACGAAAAATAAGTAACCCGAACTCTGGTTAAAACATTTACTAATATATTGAATTATAATGATATCTAAGTTTATTTTTCTCTAGCCAAAGTTCAGATTCTATATAAACAGTAAATAAAAACGCCAGCATTTAGCTGGCGTTTTTATTAGTGGCTTCAATTATAAACTTTCTAAAAAGTCTTCATCAAAATCAGCTGGCTCTTCTTTAACTGGTGGATTGCCATCGTACAGCTCATAAATTTGACGCTGGAAGTAAATATCTTTTACAAATAAGTACGGATCAAGTGAATCATTTAATAGCCCTTCTTGTGGTATTAAAGCTGCACGCGCCTCAACTGCTTTTAAAACAAATACTAAAATAGTTTGTGGAGTCGTTAGCGCAACTTCAGGTAATACAAAGTTATCGACTACATCACCGGTCAGGTTACGTGCTGTTGTTGGCCCCATACCTGGTAGCATTAAATAGGCGCCATCACCTACGCCCCATACACCCAACGTTTGTCCAAAGTCTTCATCGACTATTTCAAGACCTAGTGAGCTTGCAACATCAAAGATACCAAACAGACCGACAGTAGAGTTAACTAAAAAGCGTGCTAAGCTCACACTTGCATTACCCGGTTTACCTTGCAAACCCGCATTGATCATATCTACAGGTGCGGTGATATTACCTGTAAAATTAACAATACCGTTTCTTACCGGTACAGGCGTTACTTCAACATAACCTACAGCAACTGGGCGCAATAAATAAGCATCCAGTACATCCATATTAAAGTCATATAATGGACGATTAATACTTTGCAGCGGATCTCTGTCATCTACTTTGCTTTGAGGTACTTGAGCACAGCCGGCTAGTATCAATAAACATAAAAAAGTAAAACTGTGTTTTAACATCTAACGTCCTTAAGGTATTAATGTATCAATTTGAAGTTGGTAGTCACTTACACTTTCACGCTTTAACGCCTGTGAATGACCTTCTAGCTCACCAGAGCTTGGCATAACAGAGTCATCGATAGAAATACGCGCCGAAATAATAATATTTTCTGCACTAGATAAGTTAAGCCCTGCAACCATTGCACTACTATCACTCAACTCAACTGTAATTGGAAATGAATATTTAGTCAGCTTAACAGCAGCTAATGGCATAGGTGAGCCAGTTGCAGCTTTTGCAAATATAAACAAAATACCGTCTTTTGGCTGTTTATCAATAAGCTCTTTTGCAATGTCGACTGTAACTGCAATAGCACCCGTTGTAGTAGTAACTGGCATAACTGAGCCTTCACTTTGCATTTGTTGCTCAATATCAGCAATACGTTCGGAGATCATGTTATAACGTGAATCATTTTTTTCCATGCTCGCCAATAAAACTTCAAATGCAGTTTTAGCTTGCGGCCAATCTTTACGTTCATACGCTATCAGGGCTAGTAACGAAATAGCATCTAAATTAGTAGGCTCAACGTTTAGCACTTTTGAAAGCATACCTGCCGCGCGAGTCATATTAGCTTCGCTACCTTCAAGTAATAAAACCTGACTGTAACTAATAAGAACCTGCATATTATCAGGGTTCATACGTAGTGCTTTATCAAATGACTGCTGCGCCATGTCAAATTCATTAAGCGACATAGCCACTCGACCAAGTAGCATCCAAGCAACTTCATCATCGCCAGAGCGGCTAAGTTTAGTACGAAGCGCCAATGCAAAAGCCTGCAGCTCATTTTGACTAAGCGGCTCACCTTTTTGCATTACAGCACGCTCGCCATAATCAGCTAAATTATCCATTGCGTCATGCCAAGCCGAAATTTGCTGCTGACTGCCTGTAAAACTATAAAAAATCCCTGTAAGTGCAAGAACAAATGCACCGCCTGTTAAAGCAAAAATACGGTTATTACCTTTGCTGTTAAGTGATTTCTCTGGTGATAGCTCGTTCAATAAGCGACGTTTTAATTCAACAATTGATTCTGCGTGGTTTACGCTATCAATGCGTTGATTATCTAAATCAGTTTGCAAATCGACTAAACGCTGCTCATAAATACTAATTAATTCAGCATTGGCGTTATGAGTAATCGTTTGAACACGCTCTTTTTTTAAAAAAGGTATCATAACAAAGCTAAGAGCAACCAGTGTGAGTAAGGCAAAACACGCCCACATTAAAATCATTTAGCTTTGCTCCTGACGTTTATTTTGTTCAATTAGCTTCGCTAGCAGCATTTCATCGTCGCTGCTCCATGTTTGTTTTACTGATGCTTTTCGTTGGCGAATAACAATAAAACCAAAGCCAACAATTACAATTAACACAGGTAGTACCCACAGCACTAAAGTAGCGGGTGTAACAGGTGGGTCGTAATGAACAAAATAGCCAAAGCGGTCAATCATATAATCAATCACTTCGTCTTTACTTTTACCTTCTTTAACCAATACGAGTACTTTATCGCGCAAGTCTTTAGCAACAACAGCGTCGGAGTCCGCAATGTTTTGATTTTGACACTTAGGGCAACGTAGCTCTTTGGTTAACTCTTCAAACAATATTGCTTGTTTGTTGTTATCAAATTGATAGCGATCTTGCTGTGCAAACGCACCCATGCTTACAAAAAGGCTAAGCGTAAGTAGTAACCACTTCATTATTTAAGCTCCTGCATAATTGGCGCAAATTTAGCTCGCCATACTCGCGGATTTATATCACCGGTGTGATGTAACAAAATAGTGCCGTTTTTATCGACTAAAAAAGTTTCTGGCGCACCCGACACGCCTAAATCCAAAGACAAAGTACGGTGTAAATCTAAAATATTAAATTGGTAAGGGTCACCTGCACGTTGCAGCATATCAGTGACTTCGCTGCGAAGTGATTGCATATCAAACGGGCCATCAAAATCAGAGTCGTAACCTTGTACGTAATATAGTCCAATAATTTTAACGCCTTGCTCACGTAACTTAGTTAAATAACCAAGTTCGACTAAACATGTTGGGCACCACGTACCCCATACATTTAATAAGTAAACTTCACCTTTTAACGACTCGTTGGTCCACTGCTTATTGTCTTGCATTAAATCAGGTAAATTAAACGCTGGCATTTCTTGACCTATCCGCCCTGTTTGAATTTCACGAGGGTTGGCAAAAAGACCTTGGTATAAAAATACACACACAAAAGCAAACACTAAAAGCGGCGCAATAGCTAAAATTTTACGGTTCATAAAACACTCTCCGGTACATCTTTACGGGCTGTTTTAGCTGATGTACGGTAACGTTTATCAAACAAAATCATGAAACCTGCAAATGACATAAGCACGCCACCAATCCATATCCAGCGTACAAATGGTTTATGATAAATGCGAAGTGACCATGCATCACCACTTAATTGCTCACCTAATGCTAAATATAAATCACGTTTAAAACCGGCATCTATTGCCGCCTCAGTCATAAACTGCATACCAATGTCATATTTACGTTTTTCAGCGTGTAAACGTGTTACTAGCTCATTATTTTTAAGCACAGATACAACGCCCGCATGACCGCTGTAGTTTGGCCCACGAATAGTTTTAACGCCATCAAAGCGATATTCATACTCATTAAGCTGTGCTATTTCACCCGGTTTCATCGATACATCTCGCTCTACTGAATAAGCAGAGGTAAGTGTTACGCCCGCAATAATAAATGCAATACCAATATGCCCAAGTACCATAGCCCAGTAACTTACAGTAAAGCGTTTTAAGCCTTCTTTTAAGCTCCCGTGCACAGCTGCTTTGGTGTAAATATCAATCCCTGTTGATATTGCAATCCAAACCGCCAGTGTTGTCGCTAATAACGTAAGTGGTTTTACTAAATCGTAACTTGAGAATAACCAAGCGCAGGTAATCACAACACTTGCTAATACGCCCATTAATATTTTGTTTTGCAAAAAAGCCCACTTGTTTTGCTTCCAACGTAAAAGTGGTCCGATACCCATCAAAATAGCAAATGGTACTAAAATTATTGCAAACATCTTATTAAAAAACGGTTCGCCAATAGAAATGCTACCTAAGCCCATTTCTTTATGAACCATTGGCAACAATGTACCTAACATAACAATTAATGTAGCAACAACTAAAAATATATTATTGAGCCATAAGGCCACTTCGCGCGATACCAGCTTGTATCGTCCTTCACTGTGAACTTGTGACACACGCATTGCATATAAAGCCAAGCCACCACCGACCACTATGCCTAAAAAGGCGAGTATAAATAAGCCTCTATCGGGGTCTGTAGCAAACGCATGTACCGATACAATAATACCCGAGCGTACAATAAACGTACCTAGTAAACTTAAAGAGAATGCTGCAATTGCGAGTAATACTGTCCATGATTTAAATATACCGCGCTTTTCTGTCACACTTAATGAATGCAGTAATGCGGTTGCAACAAGCCAAGGCATAAGCGCTGCGTTTTCTACTGGATCCCAAAACCACCAGCCGCCCCAGCCTAGTTCTGAATACGCCCACCAGCTACCAATAGTAAGGCCTAAACCTAAGAAACCCCACGCAGTCATCGTCCACGGGCGTGACCACTTAGCCCATGTGTTATCAAGTTTACCTGTTAACAATGCCGCTATAGCAAAAGAGAAAGCAACCGACAGCCCCACATAACCCATGTACAGTAATGGTGGATGAATAATCATACCTGGATCTTGAAGCAGCGGATTCAAGTCACGCCCTTCTACCGGAAAATAAGGAAGTAGGCGCTCAAACGGGCTTGAAAGCAGTAAGGTGTACATCATAAAACCTACACCTAAAAAACCAAGTACACCCAGTACGCGAGCACGTAATACCCAAGGTAATGATTTAGAACGCGCTGCTACAGCAGCAGTCCAACCCGCTTGCATTACTAACCATAATAAAATAGCACCTTCATGACCGCCCCACGTAGAGGTGATTTTATAGTACCAAGGCAGCGTACTACTTGAATGATACGCTACGTAAGATACGGTAAAGTCGTCTGTTAAACTTGCATAAATAAGTGCAGCAAAAGAGATTAGTACAAAAGCAAACTGGCCTATTGCTAAAGATGGAGCCGCACGCATTAACCGAAGATTACCAGTATGCGCGCCCCAAAGAGGAAAAATACACAGTAAAACGCTTAGCACCATGGCAAGCGTTAAAGAAAAATAACCAATTTCTGGGATCATAGCTAATTACCACTATCTAAGTTGTATTTTGGTTTTTCGTGCTTAATACCTTTAACTGCCTCTGCAACTTCTGCTGGCATATATTCTTCGTCATGCTTTGCTAGTACTTCAAATGCTTCAATAACATTAGGCTCGACTAATACGCCCTGCGCTACAATGCCTTGCCCCTCACGAAACAAGTCTGGCAATATGCCTTGATAACGCACAGTCACTAATGGACCTGTATCTATTAGCTTAAAGCTTACTTGTAAGCTTTGTTCATTACGCTCAACCGTGCCTGGCACAACCATGCCGCCAATACGTAACTTTTGACCTATATGTGGTTTTTCTTTGTTAGGGCCTTTGCCATCAATTAATTCGCTTGGCGTATAAAAAAGATTAATATTTTCTTGCAGTGCATAAAGCACTAAACCAATTGACCCACCAATACCAAACAGTACGGCAATAATTACCAATAGGCGCTTTTTACGTCTTGGATTCATGAGATTTGTTCCTGCTTAGCTTTTTTAATTCGCGCTTCACGTATTATTTGTTGCTCCACTGAAGCCATAATACGTTTGGTGTCTCTCAAAGAGTTCACTAAAATACCGAGTAAAATAAGTGCGCATGTACCAAAAGAAAGCCAGACATAAAATCCATAACCTCCCATTGCAATAAAATCAGAAAAAGAGTCAAACTGCATAATTACCCCTTATTTAACAACGAGCGAACCCACGGTCGGTGCTTTTCTCGTTGCAAAATTTCATTTTTAAGACGAATTAAAGTCACTGTTCCAACAAAAGCAGCAAAGGCTAAAATATTAACCATAAGAGGCCAAAACATACTTGGATCTATTGCTTTTGTATCTAGCTTTGTAATGCTTGCACCTTGGTGTAACGTATTCCACCACTCAACAGAGTAATGAATAATAGGTAAATTAATTACGCCAACAATTGCTAAAATAGAAGCCGCACGCCCTGCTGACTTCTTATCTTCAAATGCATGGTAAAGCGAAAGCACGCCAAGATATAAAAATAATAAAATAAGCTCAGACGTTAAACGTGCATCCCATACCCACCAAGCACCCCACATAGGCTTACCCCATGCAGCGCCAGTAATTAGCGCTATAGCAGTAATACATGCACCAACAGGCGCAATAGCAATAACAGCAAGCTCGGCATTTCGTAGCTGCCATACAAGTGCAACAATNAATGGCCATTGAGGAGTAAGCACCCATAGATAAAATGGCAGAAGGCACATGAATAAAAATGATACGGTAGCTGTCTTTTTGTTGGTAATCGGCAGGTGCAAAACCAAGCCCCCATACCCATCCAACAATCATACTAACTACGGTAACTACGGCAAAATAAGGCAGTAACGTATTGCATAACTGGTATGCACGCTCTGCTTTAGCATAGGGATGTAACCACTTCCACATTAACTTACACTCACTTTTAAAGCTGACGATATGGCAATTGGTGCGCTAATAATAGCAATAAGTAACATTGCACCAAGGATGGCAAGCTGCCCACTATAATCCAGTGACATTGTACTGGTATCGATAGCCGACGTTGCAAAAATCAAAACAGGAATATACAAAGGCAGTACCAGTAAACTCATCAAAATACCCCCTTTTTGTAATCCTACAGTAAGCCCTGCGCCTATTGCGCCAATAAAGCTCAATAGTGGAGTGCCTAATAATAATGTTAAAACAGTCGCTGTTAACGCCGTACTTTCTAGGTTTAACAACAATGCAAATAGCGGGGTCATTAATACAAGCGGTAAACCTGTTACCACCCAATGAGCAGCCACTTTAGCAAGTACGGTTAGCGATAATGGATAAGAGGATGCAATTAACTGCTCCAACGAGCCATCGTTAAAATCATCCCTAAACAACTTATCTAAACCCAACATGGTAGAGAGTAATGCGGCAACCCAAATAATACCTGGCGCCATTCTCGCAAGTAGACCGGGCTCAGGCCCTATTGCTAACGGAAATAATGAAATTACAATTAAGAAGAATAAAATAGGATTTACAATTTCGGCGCGCTGGCGAAACGCAAGTTTTACATCTTTGGTAAATACCGCACTAAATAGCAACCAATAAGAGTGTTGACGAGTCATTAGTGGCGATACTCCAGTGTAACCGTTTGTAAGTTACTAAAGTGGGTCGTTAAGTCTTGGTGGGTCGTTAATAAAATGGCACCACCGCTTTGTAAGTGTTCAGTAAATCGCTGCTGTAAAAAGGCGACACCGCTTTTATCAAGCGCGGTAAATGGCTCATCAAGTACCCATAATTTAGCATCACTTAACCAAAGCCTAACAAGCGCTACACGTCGTTGTTGTCCAGCAGATAGCATTCTAACGGGTACATCTTCAAGTCCAACAAGGCCAAGTTGCGCTAAAATAGGATATAAATCAGGCTCATTTATGTAGCCATTAATTTGTAACCAGTGGCGAACATTTTCAACTGCACTAAGCTGAGTACTTACACCTGTTTTATGCCCTATAAAAAGCAGATCTCTGGCATACTCTTCATAGTACTTAGATATAGGTTGATCTTGGAACAGAACAGACCCTTCATCAGGCACAGAAAAGCCAGCAATAATACGCAGTAGCGATGTTTTACCAGCCCCATTAGGACCCGCTAATTGCATGATTTGACCGCTATTAAGGCTAAAATTAAGATCCGCAAACAAACAACGATCTTGCTTGATGCAGGTGACGGACTTAATGTGTAACAAGATGACGATTCTCTCTGCCAAAAATTAGGCGTTAGTCTACCATAATGATAGGGTAATACGAATATTGCTTTATAATCGATTAACAAAAACTTGATTTAAAATAATGAATACACCAACGCAAATAACATTATCTAACTCATTGGTTATCAATCAATCTGCTCACAGCCAGACCAATGAGTTACCACAGTTACCTAGTGAGGTACTTGCGGCTAAAAACATCCAATTTTCGAAAGACTCGATTACGCTTGATGTATTTATTGATAAGCATTGGCAAACATTAAGGCTTGGCACTACAAGCGCACCACAAAACCTGCAAAAAATAGTCAGTGCTAACATACAGATCAGCCCTGATGGTAAGCAGCTCAACATCTCGCCAAACAGTACAACCCTTACTTTAAATCAGCCAGTACAATTGCAGCGCTTGTTAAATTATGTAAGCACGGGCACTGAGGTACAAAGCCAACCAATGGATGTACAAGTTGCTGTATCCCCTTCTCCCAAGTTAGTTATTGATAAACTCAACGCAAGTATTGCCATAAATAAAGACGTAGCCCAGTTACTTACAACTGAACAGCCCTTAAAAGTAGTTGTTAGTACGACTAATAAAGGCGCGCAGATTAATATTATTAACCGCTTTGCTGATACGGTTCACTCGCAACCACTTAGCCAAACTAAACTTACTAATTTACTCGCGGCCTTGTTACCCAGTGCACAGCTTCAAGTAACACCAAAACTGGCTATTTTAACTCATCCTCAAAAGTCAGGTTCATTTACAACAACTATCACTAATCAACAACTTGCCGAACTACCGAATACACCTATTAAAGTAAATTTAGTCAACCAGGCAGATAAATTATTTATTAAAACCGATACAAACAATATAAAAGTAACGCTTAACAACTCATTCTCAAAACCATTTAACGAGTTACTTTTAGCGCAAAAAAGCAATGCACCTGAAGTAGCCGTTTCTGCGAGTAATATTAAAGTAAATCCATTATTGACCCTAAATAGTCCAATAAAATCGTGGCTACAAAATAGTTTTAGTGATTTAAAAACGCGAATTAATGATGCGGTTAAATATTTTGAAAATAAACCTTTTGCTACAATAAGTAAATCTGAGTTAACGCAGCTATCAACTTCGCCCGCGCAACAAAAAACGTCTTTAGCTATACAACTGAGTGAATCACCGCTAAATAGAGTTAACATTACTCAAAGTGTGAGTACTGCGTTAAATAACAATACGAGCAATATTTTGCCAGAGCACTTTTCAAGGCTCCCGCCGATTGTACAATTAACGCAACTAGTAAAAGGAAGTGTTAGTGTTTGGCAAACACCTGCAAACACAGCAACAACCTACACGCCAATAACAAATAATACTACCTCAGGTGAAGTGGCGAGCGCTAAGCTAAGTGATTTAAAAGCAAGCCAATTAAAACCCCTTATTACTAGTGAAAACAGTAAACCGAACGCCTTGGTTAACCCTACCAATGAAGTAGTCACTAAGGGACTTACCACCTCCTCAGCACAGCTTGCAATAAACGATAACAATCAAAACAACACAAGCACAGTGAACTCTAAAAGCATTACCTTGTTAACTGAGCCGTTATCTAATGCACCCTCTCGTAGTCAAATGCTACAACCAATAGAAGCAAAACTATTAAGTACATTATTAAAGCTTCCTGATGCCACAACCCCTACAGATAGGCTGGCTTACAATAAACAACTTTTAAGCAGTCAAATTACTGATATTACAGATAAGGCAACAAAAGACACCCCTGATTTAACTCGCTTAATTAATCAGGCATTTAACCGTATGGTTTCAAGTAATAACATAAACCCTGCAACCATACAGCGTGAGATACTTGCTACTTTACAGCCCACTCAACTAGCGGGTGATATGCTGCAAAGTAGTTTCACTAAAGGGCTTGAACAGGTGGCTGTGAGTATTTTAGCTGCGCCTCTCATTAGCCAATCAGTAACGCCTATCAGTTTTAATAATCAAACTGGCTTAGATGCTCTCTTACAAGTACTTATACCTACTTTTAAAATGGGTAACACGGGAGCAAAAATGCTTGAACAGCTTCAACAAGCTCAAGTACAAGCTTTGGCCAGCGAAATCGTACACGTTAAAAACACACTTACCCAAGTGAGTGTCTCAACACCAAATCAACAGCCAGACACAAACACGCTTGCACAATTTTTATTACCGATGAGATTACCTCCAGAAGCAGCTCAAACAGAAATAACACTTGGACAGTATAAAAAGCCAAGCGCCGGTAAATTAGAAGATAAAAATGTATGGTTTGTCAGATTAAACTTTGATTATGCCCAACTTGGGCAGCTACAAATTACTGCTGAGTTAATGGATAAAGCACTCGATTGCCAGCTATTAGCCTCGAGCCAAGAAGTAAGTGCAATTGCTCACCCTCACTTAGATAATTTAAGATCAAAACTAGCTAAACATGGCTTACAAGTTGGCGAGCTCAATTTAAGGCGAGGCGATGCCAACAATCAGGCATTCTATAAATCTCACGCAATTATTAATATTAAGGTTTAGCTATGAGTGATACACCGATTAATAAATCAGCCATTGGGCTTTTGTACGAAGCTGGTAACACACCCACTGTAAGTGTTAAGGGGTTTGGTGAATTAGCTGATGAAATAATAGCAGCGGCTAAACTAAAAGGAATTATGATCCACGAAGATGCAGCACTTGCTAAAACGTTGTCGCATTTAGAGTTAGGAGAAGAAATTCCTAAAGAGCTTTATTATGTTATTGCAGAGCTTATTGCGTTTTCGTATGTATTAAGAGGTCAATTTCCGCCAGGTTGGCAGGATTTTCAAGGTAAGTTAAATATTAAGGCTTGAGCGAATTTATCCGCACATAAAAAAAGGCGCTAAGCACCTTTTTGTTTATGTAATGAAAATAGTAATTCGGCTTCTGCTCGTGGTAGTTCGCACTCGCGTATTACTTCATCAAGGTCTGCACCTAACTCAACCATTTTTACAGCACGAGAGTAAATTTTAGCATCAGGGTCATCGTATTTTTGCGCCGCTTGCTGTTGCATTAAATCTTGATTTTGTTGTTCGACTTCAAGCACTCGCTTACCAATACTTAAGAGCCCGGTTCTAATCTCCGAAATCTCACTGCGCAAAATATGAGTCTGCTCAGAGCTATCTTTAAGCTGCTGCGATACAGCATTAATTTCATTCGCGTGTTTATTTTTTAATGCAATAATTAACGCCAGCGATATAAGTCCTACCGCTAACGCTGATATAGCTATACTAAGTAACACCATAATTTATTTGGTAAAGCTTATATATCGCTTAACTCATCCCATTCGTCATCACTGAGTAACTTATTTAAATCAACCAAAATCAGTAATTCATTATCGCGGTTACAAACACCTTGAATAAACTTAGCGCTTTCTTCAGTACCAACATTTGGCGCACTGTCGATTTCAGAGCTGCGCAAGTAAACCACTTCCGATACGCTGTCGGCTAAAATACCAATAACTTGCTCTTCTGCTTCAATAATTAAGATGCGAGAGTTGTCAGTTGCATCAGCAGCTAGCAAACCAAAACGTGCGCGAGTATCAATAACGGTAACAACGTTGCCGCGTAAGTTAATAATACCAATCACATATGAAGGTGCACCTGGTACAGGAGCTATCTCTGTATAACGAAGTATTTCTTGTACTTGCATTACATTTACGCCGTAGGTTTCTTCCTCTAGCTTAAACGTAACCCACTGTAAAATTTCATCGTTATTATCTGCGTTTTTATTTGCTGACAGTAATTTATCTTGATTCATGCTATTACCCCGTAATGGTCATTACTACTGACGGCTATCTAAGCCTTTCTCTAATAATATATTTAAATTATCTACGTCTATCAAAGCACACATTTTTTCTTTTATAACGCCAGCAAGCCATGGGCGCTTGCTTTTATTTGTACGCCATTTTACATCTTCTTTACTCAATGTAATGTTATTTATCAACTTTTCAGCTAATAAACCCCACTGGCTATCACCTAGTGTAATCAAATATTGATAATCTAAAGATGCCTCTAATTTATCATCATATTTTTCTGGCATAACCCAACGCGCAGTATCAACAACATTAAGCTTTTCTTCTCTGTTGAGCATAACGCCTTTAAACCATTTCGGCTTACCAAACAAATGATTTACTTCACCTAATTGATGTATTCCACCAAGTGCTTTTAATGGCACAGCCAAGGTCAAGCCAGCAACTTCAAAAAACAATGCCTGAAATTCACCATCAAAATAGTCTGATTGGCTAGTAGTTACAATCTCCAGCTCTGGCTTTTCTATAGTAGTAATTGCAGGTGCTATTACTTCCTCGTCAACCACTTCATTAACTTTTTCAGTTTCAAACGCTGGCTCAGCTATTGGCTCAATTTCAACATTGAGCAAGTCATTATCAAATGTACTCTCTGCTGCTTTTAATTGTTCTTTAGGTTTTGAATGAATATGCTGTTGTGAATCATCTGGGATTTGCTCAAGTAATTTTGCAACTGGCTCAAGGTTATCTACAGGCTCATCTTCACATAACAAAGCCCCGAGGTATTGTTTCATTACTTTTTCATTAGCAAACAATTGCTTACTCATTCATTAACCTTGTTCAATTAAATATTCTAGCAGTGCTTTATATGCGTATACACCGCGCGAGCGAGGACAATACTCTACAGGTACTTTTTGTGCAAAGCTTGCATCTCTAAATTTGGTATCCACCGGTATCACACCTGGCCAAACTTTATCACCATATGTACTTTGCAATGTTTTGTATGCTTCTAACGATGCTTTAGTACGTTTGTCGTACATGGTAGGAATTATAGTATATTGATAATCTTTTGCTTGAGAGGATTGCATCAAATCCATAGTACGCATCATTCTATCAAGCCCTTTGAGTGCTAAAAACTCCGTTTGCACTGGCACTAAAATTCGCTCACTTGCTGCAAGCGCATTGACCATTAACACCCCTAAAACTGGAGGGCAATCTAAAATGGCATAATCGTAATGTTCGCTAATTTTTGCAAGCGCTTTTTTTAGTATTAACCCCATCCCTGTTTTATTACCCATACTTCGATCAAGCGTAGCTATTGCCATAGTCGCAGGTAAAATATCCAAGTTTTGAAGTGTTGATGGACACAAAGCTTGGAGTATCTCTTCACTTTGCATACTTGTACCACGGGCAAAAATATCGTACACACTGACTTCTAAATCCTCTGAGTCAATGCCAAAGTAATAAGTGAGTGACGCATGAGGGTCTGTATCTATAAGCAATACACGTTTACCTTGTAATGCCAAAATACCGGCAAGGCTCACTGCGGTTGTTGTTTTACCAACCCCTCCTTTTTGATTAGCGACAGTCCAAATCTTCACATTACATCCTAATTACTGTTCATTGCGCGTTGTTATGCGAATACCACCATGAGGCAAACGAATTATTTTTATTGTATCGTCATCTGAAGGAAGTTCAATTTCAGGTTCAATCACTGCAGGCTCATCAGCTTGCCCGTCACTTTTAACCTCTTGTTTTGGCGGTAATCCATACTTAGAAAGTGCGATAACAACTTTACGATTTTCTGCGCGCCCTTGTTCTGTATCGTTACTTGCAAAAGGTGAATATTGGCCATAACCTTCTATCGCCATTCTAGCTGAATTAATGCCTAATGCTTCCAGCTCTACTAAAATTGACGTGGCTCTAGCTACCGACAGCTCCCAGTTCGAACGAAATATCTCATTACGAATACTTTCATCATCAGTATAACCTCGTACTCTTACATAGTTATCTACTGGTGCAATAATATCTTTAACAATCTTGACGACCTGCTTTGCTCGAGAGTGTGCAACTGAACTACCGCTTGAAAATAACATACCTGAGCTTAGCTCTATAATCAGCCAATCTTGGTTAAGCTCTAAACTGGCTTCTCCATCACGGATTTCATCAATAAGCGCTGACTGTAATTTAATTAATAAACTATCAAGAGGTTTGCCTAAATACTTTTGCTGGATATTGCTTGTATCACTTTGGCCGTCGAGTAGCTCAGGACCTTGCTCTTCTTTTAATATACTTTCGCCATAAAGAACTTCTTGTTCAGGTGTCACTCTATCTGTCAATATTCCATTACCGTTGACACCTTCACCTTGCTGGGAGTATTGGCGAGCTGACTTATCAAAAACCTGTTCAAGGGAATCTGACAATATTTGGAATTGTTCTTCTTTATTAATCGCTATCGCATACAGAACCACAAAAAAAGCAAACATAATAGTCATGTAATCGGCATACGATACAAGCCAACGTTCGGTATGTTGACTTTTAGCAGCAGAGTGACGAAGTCGTCGGCGTAACATGTTATTCGTCCACTAAATTAGGGCGCTCTACACGATAGGCTTCAAGCTTTAATTCTATATTTACTGGGCTTTCACCTATGCTTATTGCAATAACGCCTTCAGCAAGCATTTCATGGTAAAGCATTTTTTGCTCTACACGCTGTTTTAACTTATTTGCCATAGGTAAAAACAATAAATTAGCTAAACCAACACCATAAATGGTCGCAATAAATGCCGTTGCAACGCCGGCGCCAAGCATTTGTGGATCGGTAATAAACGACATTGCCTGTATTAAGCCAAGCACCGCACCTAAAATACCAATGGTAGGGCTGTAACCCCCCATTGCTTCATAAACACGCGCGGCTTCAAGCAAACGATCGCGTTCTAGCAGTAAATCAATTTCAAGCGTGTCTCGTAGTTTTTGCTCTGAGCAGCCATCGACAAGTAAGCTTAAACCTTTTGCTGCATACGCATCTGGGTGAGCTAAAGCTTCATTCTCAAGCGCTAAGTAACCTTCTTGACGTGCTTTATGAGACCATCGTTTAACTTGCTCTATTGCGTCTTCAATATCGTATTGTGGTGCAACAAAAACCCACGAGCTCATATTTAGCATTTTTTTGAATGTGCTAGCAGAGGTTTGCAACATAACAGCGCCAAGCGTGCCACCAAGTACAATAATAAGCGCAGGGCCATTAAATAAAGCTGAAACAACACCGCCTTCTAAAGAATAGCCTAAACCTATTGCACCAAGTGCTACCAATAGTCCAAATATTGAGAGTTTATCCACAACCTACCTCTCTCATTATACGTGCTGCAACATCGCTCAATGCTAAGCTTTCACTTGAAAGCCCCGCATTAGCAATTGCTTGGGGCATTCCATAAACGACACAGCTTTTCTCATCCTGTGCCCAAATAGTTGCCCCCGTTTGTTTTAACATTCTTGCACCATCACGACCATCAGCGCCCATACCTGTTAAAACAATAGCAAGTACATCGCCTTGATACGTTTTAGCTGCACTAGCAAACGTTACATCTACGCTTGGTTTATAACTTATTCTCTCGCTATGATCTTCAAATACGCGCAGCGTTCTATTTGCTCCACGCCCCTCTACCATCATCTGCTGCCCGCCAGGCGCTAAATAAGCAGTTCCTGGTTGTAAACGATCGCCTTGTTGTGCTTCTTTCACTTTTATTTGGCACAAACCGTTTAAGCGCGCTGCAAACGCGGGCGTAAATGCAGCTGGCATGTGCTGAATAAGTAAAATAGGGTGAGGAAAATTAGCAGGCAATTGAGTCAATATAGTTTGCAAAGCAACAGGACCACCTGTAGAAGTACCAATAGCTAAAAGTTGATATTGTTTTCCACTTGCTCGCATTGAGGCAACATTTGAACTTGTCGATGCAGCAGGCGCAGCTCTTTGAAAGCTTCTATCAGGCTGCTTGATTTGAGTTGTTGATGTGCTTGCTCTTTGCGAAAGTGAACTTGTTGGTTTAGTTGAAATGGATGGTTTAACTGGTGTTGCCGCTCTAAATGTTCGCGGTAAACGTCTTCGTCCTATATCTTTTACTTTACTTTGCAAAAGCTTAATTGCATCTTCATTATTACGCGCAATATCTTCAAATTTTTTCGGTAAAAAATCCATTGCGCCAGCATCTAACGCATCAAACGTTGCTGCTGCACCATCACGTGTAAGTGATGAAAACATTAAGATAGGAGTTGGGTTACTCGCCATTATCTCTTTAACTGCGCTAATACCATCAAGTACAGGCATTTCGACATCCATGGTGATCATGTCAGGACGCAATTGAGCTGCTTTCTCAACAGCCTCTCTGCCATTAACAGCAAAGCCTATAACTTGTATATCGCTATCTTGCTCAAGGATTTCGCTTACTCTACGGCGAAAAAAGCTTGAATCATCAACAACTAAAACTTTAACGGCCATTTAGCTCTCTTATTAAATTTATGCGTAGGTATATATTAAATATATACCTACTTTATTATTAGCCTGCGTAATGTTTTAACATGTTTGGAACGTCTAAAATCAGTGCAATGCCGCCATCCGAAGTTATTGTAGCGCCTGCCATACCTGGCGTTCCTTGAAGTAACGCATCAAGCGGCTTAATCACTACTTCTTCTTGGCCAATTAATGAGTCAACAACAAAACCAATTTGTTGCGTACCAATTTGTACAATAACGACGTGACCTTTAGATTTTCGCTGAGAACGATCTGAGCCTTTTACTAACCAATGCTCAAGGTAAAATAACGGTATCGCCTTTTTACGCACAATAATTGTTAATTGCCCATCAACTACATTCGTCTTCGTTAAATCTAAATTGAATATCTCACTAACACCAGCCAGTGGTAACGCAAATGTTTGTGCGCCAACAACGACCATTAATGTCGGTAATATAGCCAAGGTAAGTGGTACTTTTATTTCTAAAATAGTACCGACACCAAGTTCAGACTGAATGCTTACTGAGCCATTAAGTTGCGTGATCTTAGTTTTAACTACGTCCATTCCTACACCACGGCCTGAAATATCAGATATTTCTTCTTTTGTAGAAAAGCCAGGTGCAAAAATCAGGTTATATGCTTCGGTGTCAGAAAGTCGACTCGCTTGGTCATGATCGAGTACGCCTTTACTAATTGCAATTTTTTTCAGTTTTTCAGCATCCATACCTGCACCATCATCTTTGATGGTTAGCAAAATATGGTCGCCCTCTTGAGACGCTGATAAAGTAACATTACCTGTTCTAGGCTTACCAGCTGCTTCACGAACAGCGGGCATTTCAATACCATGGTCAACTGAGTTTCTAACTAAATGCACAAGCGGGTCGGCAAGTGCTTCAACTAAGTTTTTATCTAGATCGGTTTCTTCACCAATAAGTTTTAAATCAATATCTTTATTTAAGCTACGTGCTAAGTCGCGTACAACGCGAGGGAAGCGACCAAATACCTTCTTAATTGGTTGCATTCGCGTTTGCATAACCGCACCTTGAATATCCGCAGTCACTACATCTAAGTTAGAGATTGCTTTACCCATCGCTTCACTGTCTGAGTTAGTCGCTAAACTAACCAAACGATTTCGTACAAGAACTAACTCACCAACCATATTCATAATTTGATCGAGTCGTTTTGTATCTACGCGAACAGTGGTCTCTGCTGCTGGTGGCGCTGATTTTTTTGGAGCTGCTGGTGGTACTTTAGCTACTGGCTTCTCTGGCGCTTTTTCAACTGGTTTTGGAGTAGGAGCTTTAGCTGGCTCAGCTTTTTTTACTGGTTCACTCACTTGTTTAGCTGGCGGTGAAACAGGTTCAGGTTGTTTTGCAGCTGGCGCACTTTCTATCGATTTAGGAGCAGTGCCTTTACCATGAAGTTCATCAAGAAGCGCTTCAAATTCGTCATCACTAATTTCATCATCTGATGAATTAACTGTATTTACAGCTGGTATAGCAGATTCTACAGGTGTTTTATTGGCATCATTTTGTTCAGGTTTGCTCGTAACTTCACCAAAACTGCCAACACCATGTAACTCGTCTAATAAGCTGTCAAATTCATCATCAGTAATATCACCACTAAAATCACTACTACTTGCTACTGGTTTTTCAACTGCAGGACCTTGTCCTTTACCGTGCAGCTCATCAAGTAAGCTTTCAAATTCGTCTTCAGTGATTTCATCTATTTCAGCATCGCTAACCGAAGGCGCTCCGCTAAATAGTTCATCAAATGCAAACGGATCTTCATCATCAGCTACCGGTGTATCCACCACTTCATTATGAGGTTGTTCAACCTCTGTTTGTGAAGAGGCTTCAG